>JAFQUL010000085.1 GCA_017408535.1 Clostridia bacterium | reverse complement strand
CTTTTTTCTGAAGTCCGGTTATCACGCACTCAAATTCAAATTAAAAATGGGACCCTACCCCATTTTTGTTCGCAGGGGCGAACACATTTGAATTTGCTAAAGCTTGTGTACCGCCGCATAGCGACGGAATATAAGATAGATTGCGTGAATATAATTCAGGCTTTTTTTCTGAAGTCCGGTTATCACGCACTCAAATTCAAATTAAAAATGGGACCCTACCCCATTTTTGTTCGCAGGGGCGAACACATTTGAATTTCCTAACTTTTTTATGCCGCCGTATAGCGGCGGAATGGAGGTTAATATGAAATCATTTATTTGTATTCTGATGTCGATCGTTATGTTTCTTTCCTTTACAGCCTGTGCGGGCGGCAGCGATGACGTCACAGGTAACCCCACCAGCACGTCCCCTTCATCCGATAATAACGGCGATACTACCGATCCCGTCATCGAGTACGAGCAGGACGAGCTTCCCGAGGGTCTCGACTTTGGCGGACTGAAGGTAACTATCATTTCCGAGGGCGATAAACATAAGGTAAATGATATCTGTACCGATGAGCTTAACAGCGATGTTGTTAACGATTCTATCTACAACAGAGAAAGATACGTCGAGGAACGTCTCGGCGTTGAGATAGAAAACGTCAAGGTAAAGGACGGGGACGATCTTGAGGATGAGCTTATAAAGCAGCACTCCTCAGACGATGATACCTTCCAGATTGCCGCATATTCTACCTTTGCTTTTACCAGATTGATATTTGACGGTTATTTCCACGATCTGTACGGTGTAAACTATCTTGATCTTGAAAAACCCTGGTGGTCGGGCAGCTTCAACGCTGAGGCAGAGCTTGATGACCAGCTGTTCGTTACCACAGGTTCTCTCTCACTTTCTCTTACCAGATATCTCTACGCAATATTTTATAACAAGGATCTTGCTCAGGATTACATAGACAGCGGAAATGCAAAGTATGCCGACCTTGCTAACCTCTACACCCTGGTTGAGGACGGTAAGTGGACCTTTGACAAGTTCTATGAGCTTGGCAGCGATATCTATAGTGACCTTAACGGTGACACCACGAGAGACAAAGAGGATATTTACGGTATCGGTTTCCAGTCCGGTATATCTGTAGATACATTCTGGAGTAGCTTTGATATCGATATTTACGGCAGAACCGATGACGGTTGGTTAGAGTTGGTGGTGGATACCGGTAAGCTGTATACCTCAATGGAAAAACTAAACAAGATGATCTACGATACCACCGGATGCTTTAACTTCGGTTCAGGCGACAGTGAGCTCGAGACTCTTGCAGAGAGTTTTGCTGATAACACCATCCTCTTTATGAACAATAAGCTCGTCTCTATCGAGAGTACCACCCTCAGAAATATGCAGAGTGATTACGGTATTCTTCCCTTCCCGAAATACGACGAGAAACAGGAAGGATATTATTCCTTTGCTCATGACAGCTATGCTTCCTTCGCAATTCCCAGGACCAACCGCGAATACAACGCTGCAGGTGCGGTCCTTGAGGCACTGGCATCATACACCTACAGAGAGACAGAGCCCGCTTACCTTGATACTGCTCTTAAGGGCAGGTATATGAGTGATCCTCAGTCAAGACGTATGCTTGACCTTGTGGTTGACGGCTTCAAGGTCGATGCTTCCTGGATCTACCTTGAGACCATCGGTGCATACTATCCTCACGCCTTCAGACAGCTTATCTGCGATAACGATCAGTCTTACGCAGCTACCCATGAGAGCCACAAAAAGGCAGTCGAAAGGAATCTTAAGATCTACCGCATCGCATTTAACGCTCTTAATCTTGACTAAATATAACACGGAATATTCTTTCGGAGACGGTTTTCAGCAAACCGTCTCCGCTTTTTTGTAACGCTGCCGATATTAAAGAAAAAAATCTGACCGGCAGACCTTTCCGTCATTATATGCGATTAGCAAACTTTTTTCTTTGTTTTCATGACTAAATTCCATTGATTTTTATCATTGTATCATATATAATATGCACAATTATACTATATGGGAGGATGTTATGAGATCATTTATCAGTATAGTCCTTACAATTATTATGTTGCTTTCCTTCGTTGCCTGTTCCGGCGGAAGTACCGATCAGCCTCAGGACACTACCCTCTCCGGCGACACCACGGCATCAAAGCCGCAAAATGACATTGTTTACGAAGAGGACGATCTTCCGGACGATCTCCGCTTTGACGGCGAAACGGTAAAATTTCTGATCGTCAAAACCGGTGTCCACGATCTTTTTGCCGAGGAGCTCAGCAGTGACATTGTAAACGACTCTATCTATAACAGAGAGAACTTTGTTGAGGAGCGTCTCGGTGTAGAGCTGGAGCCTATGTACATAGACCCGATGACCGGCGGCGATTTCGAAAAGGAAGTTGAAAAGCAGCACGCATCTGACGAGGATATGTACCAACTCCTTGGTTATTCCACCTTCGCCTTCACCAGATTCGTATTTATAAACTACTTCCACGATCTGTACGGTGTAAACTATATTGATCTTGAAAAACCCTGGTGGTCCCAGACCTTTAATAACGAGGCCGAGATCAAGGATAGTCTCTACGTTACCACCGGATCCCTTTCACTTTCCCTTGCCCGTTCTATGTTCGCCATTTTCTACAACAAGAGCGTTGCGGATGAATATGCCGCAAGTATCCCCGAGCTTGGCGATCTTTACGGGCTGGTTAATAGTGGTGACTGGACATTCGATAAATTCCACGAACTCGGCAGTACCATTTACGAGGACAATAACGGCGATACTACCGCAGACGAAGAGGATAGATTCGGCCTCGGATTCTCCAGCGGTATCGGCATAGATTTCTTCTGGTCAAGCTTTGATATCAACCTTCTCTCTCCCACCGACGACGGTTGGTTTGAGTCAGATATCCCCACAGAAAAGCTCTATACTTCTCTTGAAAAGATGAACACCCTTCTCTTTGATACTCCCGGCTGCTTTGATGCCGGTTATGGTGACGAAAAACTCGATATTCTGTCCACTATGCTTGCAGGCGACAACCTCCTCTTTATGAACAATACCCTTGACGCTATCGAGACCACCACTCTCAGAAATATGCAGAGCGACTACGGTATCCTTCCCACCCCGAAATTCAACGAAGCTCAGGATAATTACTACACCTATGCACACGACAGCTACACCTCCTTCGCCATCCCTAAGACCAACCGTAACCCCGATGTTGCCGGTGCGGTTCTTGAGGCAATGGCATCCTATGCATACAGAGAAACTGAGCCCGCATACCTTAATACTGCACTTAAGGGTAAGTATATGAGCGATCCACAGTCAAGAAAGATGCTTGACCTTGTAGTTGACGGCTTCAAGGTTGACGCAGCCTGGATATATCTCGAGACTCTCGGCGCAGAGTATCCCTCTGAAATGAGAATCGCCATTCACAACGGCGATACCAACTTTGCAAGTAAGCACGCTACTCTCGAAAGAAAGATGAATCTTCGTCTCAAAGCCTATCTAACAGGCTCCAGCTTTGATTAATACACGCAAAAACGACTCGGCCCCACGGATAAAAAGTCCGTGGGGCTGAGTTATTACCGAAATATTTTTGTAGTTCTCGGCAAAAAGGACTTCGTCCTACGTCTGTAACAGGGTGTTTTTCCCATATTTTTTCCGTATTATCTGACCGAATTCCATTGACTTTCTATATTCCAGTATGTATAATATACATAAAATATTATCCAGGAGGAAATCATGAAATCACTTATCAGTATAGTCCTTGTGCTTATTATGCTGTTTTCCTTCGCCGCTTGTTCCGGCGGAAGTGCTGATCAGCCGAAGGACACCACCGTATCAAACGATACTACAGCATCAAATCCGCAAAATGATACCGTTTACGAGGAGGACGATCTTCCGGACGATCTCCGCCTTGGCGGTGAAAAGATAACCTTTCTCCTTCCCGGTCAGAGAACGTTGAACACCGAAATATTTACCGATGAGCTTAACAGCGACGTTGTAAACGACTCTGTTTATAACAGAGAAAAGTACGTTGAAGATCGTCTTGACGTTGAGCTTGAGGCTGAGTACGTCAGTGAAAATGAATATGAAGATGTAGTCGAAAAGCAGCACGCGTCTGACGACGATATTTATCAGGTACTTGGCTATATTACCTTTGCTTTCACCAGATTTGTTTTCACCGACTACTTTAACGACCTTAACCAGCTTAACTACATTGATCTTGAAAAGCCCTGGTGGTCTCAGACCTTTAACGAGGAAGCGGAGATAATGGACATGCAGTTCGTTGCAACCGGTTCTCTTGCTCTTTCTCTCCAACGTTCTATGTTTGCGGTATTCTACAACAAGACTCTTGCAGACAACTACTCCGATAAACATCCCGAGTTAAACGAGCTTTACGACATAGTTGACCGCGGAGAGTGGACCTATGATAAGTTCTACGAGCTTGGCAGCGAGATCTACGTTGACAACAACGGTGACGACCTCAAGGACATGGAAGATACCTTCGGTATCGGTTTCCAGGGCTGGGTGGGTGCAGACGTTATCTGGTCCAGTTTTGATATCGACATCTTGTCCCACGATGAAGAGGGCTGGTTTGAGCTTGCCGTTCCCGTTGAGAAGATGTACTCTTCTCTTGAGAGAATACACGTTCTCCTTAACGACACTCCCGGCTGTTTTGACCCCGGTCACGGTGACGAAAATCTCGACGATCTCTCCGCAATGATGGCCGCGGACAACCTGCTCTTTATGAGTAACACTCTTGACGCAGTTGAGAGCGCAACCATGCGAAATATGCAGAGCGACTACGGTATTCTCCCCTTCCCCAAGTATGACGATAAGCAGGACAACTACTACACCTACGCTCATGACAGCTACACCTCATTTGCAATTCCCAAGACCTGCCGCAACACAGATGCCGCAGCGGCGGTGCTTGAGGCTCTTGCTTCCTATTCTTACAGAGAGACCAACCCCAATTACTTCAACGTTGCTCTCAAGGGTAAATATATGAGCGATCCTCAGTCAAGAATGATGCTTGACACAGTTGTAAATGGCTTTAAGGTAGACGCGGCATGGATCTATCTTGAGACTCTCGGTGCAAAGTTCCCCTCCAGCTTCAGACCCTCAAGTGACACCAGCTATGCAACCGATTACGCAAAGCTTTCAAAGCAGATACCGTTAATGCTGAAGCTTTATAAGAGTCAGACAAGCTTCTCCTAACGGTTTTTAGTAAATTAAATTTTAGTGGCACATCCGGATCCTTTCGGTTTCGGATGTGCCATTTGATTTTTTATATAATATGCTTATAATTCCCAAATTTCCACAAAAATATTGACAAGTAATGTGTTTTATTGTACAATTCGATAAAAGGTTATGTGGAGGCAATTATGAGATCATTTTTAAGTATACTTATCCTGGCATCCATGCTGCTCACGCTGGCGGCCTGCTCCGGAGGAACAGATATGCCAAATGACGGCACCGGACCAAGCTACACCACCACGTCTGATCCGGAAAACACCCTTGACTACGAGAAAGACGACATCCCGGATGACCTTGACTTCGGCGGACAGGTTATAAACTTTGCACTTGCCGGTCAAGGGACAGCAAACATCCGTACCAATGAAATTTTCACCGACGAGCTTAACAGTGATATCGTTAATGACTCCATTTACAACAGACAAAAATACGTTGAGGAGCGCCTCGGTGTTGAGATCAATCCGGTATTTATCGGTCCTCTGGATTACGAGACCGAGCTCGAGAGACAGCATATGTCTGACGAGGATATGTATCAGCTGTGCGGATACATTACCTTCGCGTTTACAAGATTCGTGTTTACCGACTACCTCTACGATCTTACCACTCTTAACTATCTGGATCTGGAAAAGCCCTGGTGGTCCCAGACCTTCAATGCAGAGGCTGAGATAATGGACGGTCAGTACGTGGCAACAGGCTCTCTCGCTCTTTCCCTCAGCCGTTCTATGTTCGCCATTTTCTACAACAAAAAGCTGGCAGACAGCCACTCTGCCACCTTCCCGGAGTTAAACGAGCTATATGATATAGTTGACCGCGGCGATTGGACATACGACAAATTCTATGAGCTTGGCAGCTCTATCTATACCGACAACAACGGTAACGACACAAGAGACGAGGAGGACTACTACGGTATCGGTTTCCAGGAATGTATAGGTGCAGACGTTATCTGGTCCAGCTTTGATATCGACATACTTTCCCCGGACGGTGACGGCTGGTTTGAGCTTGACGTTCCCGTTGAGAAAATGTACGACGTACTGGGTAAGATACATACTCTTCTTAACAATACCCCCGGTTGCTTTAACCCCGGCGGAGATGACGAAGATCTTAAGGTATTGTCAGAAATGATGGCGGGAGATAACCTGCTCTTTATGAACAATAAGCTTGATGCCGTTGAGAGCCCGACCCTGAGAAATATGCAGAGTGACTACGGTATCCTCCCCTTCCCCAAGTACAACTCCGCACAGAAGGAATACTACACCTACGCTCACGACAGCTACACTTCATTTGCTATCCCCAAGACCAATCTTGCACCCGACGTCTCCGCGGCTGTGCTTGAGGCGCTGGCTTCCTATGCATACAGAGAGACCAATCCCAGTTATTTCAACGTTGCTCTCAAGGGTAAGTATATGAACGATCCCCAGTCAAGAAAGATGCTTGATCTTGTGGTTGACGGATTCAAGGTAGACGCCGCCTGGATCTACCTTGAGACTCTTGGTGCCGGATTCCCTGCAAACTTCAGGCCCTCTGACGATACCAGCTATGCAGGCAAGTATGCAAGTCAGTCAAAGAAGGTAGAAACTAACCTGAAGATGTATAAGGTCGCATCAAAATTCTCCTGATAAGAAATTTTTATTAAAGACAGCGGTTGTTCGCTCAAACAAGCGGACAGCCGCTTTGTCTGTTTTTCTGAAGCTTCAAACTCAAAAAAATGGGGATTGACTTCCCGTTGCTTTATATTGTATAATATGTGTATAATATATAATTTTATAAAGGTTGCACCGGTACATTCTGCCGGATGTAACAAACGGAGGTAAATATGAAATCGTTTTTCAGTGTACTTCTGGCTGTTGCTATGCTGCTCTCCTTTGCGGCCTGTGCAGGCGGCGACAGTAATACCCCGAAGGACACCACCCCTTCCGGAGACACAACTACCGGCGGTACCGTCACAAATCCCGTGATCCAGTACGAGGAGGACGAGCTCCCCGATGATCTTGATTTTAACGGTGCACTTATCAGATTCCTTGTGGTTGATAAGACCGATAAGCTTTCTGAGATCTGTACTGATGAGCTTAACAGCGAGATCGTAAACGACTCTGTCTATAACAGAGAAAAATACGTTGAAGACCGTCTCGGCGTTGAGATTCAGCCTGAATACATTGATGACGACGATTACGAAGACGCAATGGAGAGACAGTACGCATCTGATGAGGATCTGTATCAGATCTACGGCTACGTTACCTTTGCCTTTACCAGATTCATTTTTATGGATCAGCTTGTAGACCTTTACGATCTTAACTACATCGATCTCGAAAAGCCCTGGTGGTCCCATACCTTCAATGAAGAGGCCGAGATAATGGACGGCCTTTACGTCACCACCGGTTCTCTCTCCCTCTCTCTCACCCGCTATTTGTTTGCAATTTTCTATAACAAGCATCTGGCAGAGGTCAACTCTTCCAAGTTCCCGGAGCTGAATGAATTATACGATATAGTTGACCGCGGCGAATGGACCTATGACAAGTTCTATGAGCTCGGCAGTTCGATATACGTTGACAACAACGGTTCAACTACACCGGACAAAGAGGATACCTTCGGTATCGGATTCCAGAGAGCTATCTCAACCGATGCCATGTGGTCAAGCTTTGATATCAACGTACTTTCCCCTGACGGTGAAGGCTGGTTTGAGCTTGACGTTCCTACCGACAAGCTCTATACCGCTATGGAGAAGATCTATAATCTTATTTATAATACCGTCGGCTGCTACGATGCAGGCAAGCAGGACGGTGACCTTGACAAGCTATCACAGATGTTTGCAAATGACAGTCTGCTCTTTATGAACAACAAGCTCCTTGCCATTGAGAGTCCCACTCTCAGAAATATGCAAAGCGACTACGGTATCCTTCCCTTCCCCAAGTTTGACGAAGTACAGAAGAATTATTACAGCTATGCCCACGACAGCTACACCTCCTTCGGAATCCCCAAGACCAACCGTAATCCCGACGCTGCTGCGGCTGTGCTTGAGGCACTTGCATCCTACGCATACAGAGATACCGAGCCCGCATATCTTAACACTGCACTCAAGGGTAAATATATGAGCGACCCTCAGTCAAGAAAGATGCTTGACCTTGTGGTCGACGGCTTTAAGGTAGACGCCGCATGGATCTACCTTGAAACTCTCGGTGCAAGCTATCCTTCTTCCTTCAGACAAATGCTCGTTGACGATATGCAGAACTATGCAAGTAACCACGCTTCTATGTCGAATAAGGTAAAGAATGCGCTCAAGATATACCGGTTGTCAGCCAAGTTTAACCAATAAGTAATTATCTGCATAAAGGAAGGGGGGTGTCGCGTTAAGCGATCACCCCCCACGAAAATCTCTCCGAAAGGAGAAATTTTCGTAAATTACGAAGTAATTTGATGCGGATGTTTGATGTTTTTGGGCATTTCAATGCCCAAAATGGCGGTTTTCAGACCGCCAAATCAAACTCCACGGTTGTTGCATT
>JAFQUL010000084.1 GCA_017408535.1 Clostridia bacterium | reverse complement strand
GTGAGCTGGTTGTTGTCAAGAGCAGTACGTGCGTCGAATATAACGTAGTCCACGTCTCCTATGTTATCGTGGTAATAGAGCTCGTATATCTCATCCCTGTCTGCCAGGTGCGACACAAGAAAGGTGGAACAGCACACCGAGGCATCGTCCGGAATGGTGTCGAGGATCTGTTCCATTTGAATATACTTATCCCGGTTTTCCTTGTAATTTGTGTAATTCTCATTCAAGGTGGGAATGACCAGAGTCAGATAAAGGCAAAGACAGCTTACCGCCGCAACGGTGACTGCGTTTTTGCGGAAGGTTGAACGGAGGTCGGGCAGATTGCCGATAGTTGCATATATCAGAAAAGCGGTGATCGCGAAATGATACTGATACTTTAAGTCGCACTGATATACGTACGATGACAGCAGATTCATAAGCATCGGAGCAATGAGGAGCCACCTTGACGGCTTTTTCGTAAAGAAGGGAATGAAGCCGAGGGGCAGGAGCATTTTTATGAAATACAGGATCTTTCCCCAACCGTTGTCCCCGGCGGAGAACAGCTGCGTGAGAAGATACCCCGGATTAAAGAGGGCGGTCTTCACAGCGCCAACCAGTCCGTCTGACGGATCGTATATCAGATTACTGAATCTGTCTATCATAGGTCCGCTTATAGACGGGTTTGGGGTACTGCCTGCGTAAAGCTGTGCGTAGTATGTACTGGTGGAATTGAGAATTAAAAGTGCCGCGAGAAAATACAGAAGCGATCCGATGGCAAGAATACTTCCGTGGTAATATTTCTTTTTTGATACTATTGCGTATACCGCAAACAGTATCAGATATATGGCGGCATCCTCCTTGACAAGAAGGGTCAGTGCCGCAGAGATATACATTCCCACCCACTTTTCTCTCTCAAAGAACCAGAAGACCCAGAGGAGCAGAGGAGCAAGAAAGCAGTTCTCGTGAATATCGTAGAAACACCCGAAAGATATTGCGGGATACAGCGCGTAGATAAATGACAAGACCGCTGTCGCTTTTCCGGAAAGCTTGAAGTGTCGGCACAGAAGAGCGGTGGGTATTACCCCGGATGCGATTATGACCGCCTGACCTATCTGAAGAGTCAGCGGGGAGGGGAAGAGCATATAAAAAGGAAGCAGCAGATAATAAATAGGGGACATATGTACTGCGAAATGGGACATCAACACGTCTCTTTCCGAGGTACAGAGCGGGAGGCCGCATTCCTTCATGTTATGGAACATATTGACGAACAGACCGAAGTCAAAGTTCGGTGTGTTAAATCTCAGGTGTCTGTAGCAGGTGGTCACACCGATCACGATAGCACAGAACAGTCCGCAGATAACCACGGCTGTCCAGACTGTTCTGCGTCCCGGCTGCCATGCCTCAAGAAGAGATTTATTCTTTGATACAAAGTATACGGCAAACAGGCATAGTACTGCGGCCACTGCAAGAGAAAAGAAAAAGTCTTTTTCTCCTTTTCCGTAGGACAGCAGCCATATAACAGAGGAAACAATTGCACCGAGAAACAAAAACCAGCTGTCAGTCTCAAACTTCGGGAGAATGATATTTACAGTAGTAAAGATTATGAAAAGTAGCACCAAGAATAACAGCATATACAGAAGTGAAGTATCCTGGCCGTATCCGATACTGTTAAATTCACCGTTCAGAACAAGGCCGAAGGCGATAAAGATACACCAGGCGGCAAATATTCTGCAGGTTATCCTCTCAGGCGAGAAGGACGACCGGTTATTTTGAAAAAACTCTTTTAGCTTTTGCATAGGGGACCTCCTGATAAATGTGCAGTGCTGATAATAGCATTGGGAAAGTCTGAAGAATATGGACAGAAGACGGATCAGATATCGATCTCAAGTCCTATCGGACAGTGGTCGCTGCCCATTACCTCTGTAAGGATAAAGCTGTCCTTCACACATTTCATTATTCTGTCTGAAACCACGAAGTAGTCTATACGCCATCCCACGTTCTTCTCTCTCGCCTTCATCATATAGCTCCACCAGGAATACTCCACCTTGTCGGGGTAGAGAGTACGGAAGGTATCGCTGAAGCCCTCGGCGAGAAGCTCTGTGAATTTTTCTCTTTCCTCATCGGAAAAGCCGGCGCTTTTGTGGTTAGACTTCGGATTTTTCAGATCTATTTCCTCGTGGGCCACGTTAAGGTCGCCGCAGTAGATAACGGGCTTCTTGCGGTCAAGCTCCTTCAGGTATCCTCTTAGGGCATCCTCCCACTGCATTCGGTAAGCGAGACGTGCCAGCTCTCTTTGTGCATTTGGAGTATACACATTTACAAGATAGAAGGAGTCATACTCAAGGGTTATAGCTCTGCCCTCGCTGTCATGCTCGGGTATTCCTATACCGTAGCTGACCGAGATAGGCTCGTGCTTTGTAAATACCGCTGTGCCGGAGTATCCCTTCTTTTCTGCACTGTTATAGTAAGCGAAATATCCCTCGGGGGAAAAGTCCGCCTGGTCGGGTTGCATCTTGGTCTCCTGCAGTGAGAAGAAATCAGCATCAGCCTCAGCAAAGAAATCTGCAAAGCCCTTGCCGAGACAGGCTCTGAAGCCGTTTACGTTAAAGGAGATAAATTTCATTTTATTTTTCCTCCTTATGGATCTTTTCTATTACCTTACGGTAGGGTGCTATCATTCCCTCGTTCATACTGTTGCCCATTTTGGCTTTTACCTTTGGAGAGGAGATAAGTGCACCGACAAGATACATCTTGAGTGCCATCCCCTTTTTCTTCTGAGGAAAATCGTATACACCGTTCTTTTTATAAAACTTGTGGTCAGCCTTCATCATTCCTCGCATCAGCCAGATCAGATCACGGAAGATCTTCTTTCCGCCAACACCGAGGAAATTCTGGGGAGGTGTGTAGCCGGTCTCTATGGCGTGGTCAAGAGAGAGGGCAAGACGGTCGATCTCTGCGTTGGGGTCGGTCTCGTCTGTAGCCACGCCTGCGAGAAAGTTATGGCCTACCTGTGCACGGCCCTCTATCACCGTTCTGAGATTGCTCTCTGTGCTGTAACAGCCGTTTATAAGATATCCGACCGGCTTTCCCATAGTTACCGTGCGGTGTCCGTTACAGAACTGTCTGTCATCATACAGCTTAAAGCGAGCGCCCATCGAGTGATCCTTGATTTTGAATGCATACACGGTGGCTTCTGCTGTTTGTATCTCATTTCTTAGATATTCATCAAACCCGTCTTTATATATGCATATTCCGTTTGATGCGCAGGAAAAACATCCGAGGCAACCGCCGGAGAACGGATATTCTCTGAGATTAACTACCCGCGTTTTCCTCGGCATAACACGGCAAAAACGGTCGATCATATTTTTGAGCTGTCCGTCACCTTCCTCAAGATCCGTAACTATGACAACGTCTCCCATGTCCTGCGGTACGGTATTTACCGGGACATCGGCTGTCACGGGGTGGTAGGAAGCAAAGCTGTCCTGCTTTTCGCACAGACCATTTTCTGTTTCGAAGATAAGACGCTCAAAAAAGTTTTCTGCTTCTTTTCTGCCGCTTTCGGTGAGAAGGTCATCCATATCTGCCGACAGACCGGTAAAGTATCTCATACCCATGTCAGCACAGTTGTCCTTTATATACTTGTGAGCGGTAACGTCGTAAAAGTGCTTTGATGTGGTTATCTGCGTTGCCGCTTTTCCGGAGAGATCTGCCCCGGCAGCCTTGACCAGCTCAATAAATCTGTGAAGCTGATAGGGAGCAATAAAGGTATATACCGGATAAGAGAAAATTATAAGCTCTGCTTCCTCTATTGCGGCTATAGCCTCGTGCATATCCTTTTCATATTTCTTTATATATTTTCCTACGTGCAAAGTACTGAAGGTATGCTCGGGGTGAAGGTCGGCAAGGTAGTTTACCGTTTGCAGAGTTATGCTGTAGTCACCCTTGGGACTGCCGTTGAGTATCAGTATATTCATGTCCTTGTCCTCGCAGTTCTTTATCAAAAATCCCCCGCCAACGGGGGATTTGTTAATTAAAGCTCGATAAGCTGTTTTTCGCAGTCGGTAAGATTTACGGGCCCTCTGTCTGTGAGAGCTACCATATCCTCGATACGGCAACCGTACTTGCCCTCGATATAAATACCGGGCTCAACAGTAACAAGCTGACCGCGGCGGAGGATCTTTCCTTTAGCGGAGGGGTTAAGAGAGGGGGCCTCGTGAATATACATTCCTACTCCGTGGCCGAGTCCGTGGCCGAAGCAGCCGTGATATCCCGCGTTTTCAATGATATCTCTTGCCACACCGTCAACCTCAGCCATATCCTTGCCCTCGCATATTACCTCAAGAGCGGCAAGCTGTGCATCGAGAACCGTCCGGTAGAGACGGCGCATATCGTCGTCCGCACGGCCGAGCACTACGGTTCTTGTCATGTCGGAACGGTAACCGTCTACCGTTGCTCCGTAATCCATGGTTATGAATCCGCGGGAGAGCTTTTTGTTAGCGGGCTCGCCGTGGGGAAGTGAGGATGACGCACCGGATACTGCGATAGTGGGGAATGCGGGCTCATCGCTTCCTGCGCGGCGCATATAGTACTCAAGCTCAGCCGCAAGCTCGATCTCAGTCATCTCGGGATTAATGAGATCAAGTACGTGGCGGAATGCCGCCTCTGCTATTCTCTGGGCACGGGTAACAGCCTCAAATTCCTCGTCATACTTTATCTCTCTCAGATCGTCAAGCACGTTTCCCATAGGAATAAGCTCAAAATCAGCGAGCTTTGTCTTAAGTGCGTCAAAGGCGGAGCAGGTGATGTAATTGTTTTCGTATGCTACCTTCTTTGCACCGTAGCGTGAGAGAGTATCGGGGAGAACGTTCTTCTGTTCTCTGGATATAAGAATGACCTCAAAATCGTTGCCTGCGGCGGCCTTTGCGGCCTCAATATAACGGAAGTCGGCGAGAATAGCCGCCTTCTCACGGCCGATCACCACGTAACCGTCTGTGAAATTAAAACGGGAAATATAGCGCTGTGAAACGATATTGGTAAGAACTGCGGCATCGCAGCCCATGTCAGCTATTGCTTTTCTGAATTTTGAAAGTCTCATATCCTAAAATTCCTTTCGGTTGTGTTTATAATATTTTACAGTATCTCGGCTGCTGCACGGAGAGCCATTGAGTAAGAATAAGAGCCGAAGCCGCATACTGTGCCGCGGCAGACCGCAGAAATAACGGAGGTGTGTCTGAACTCCTCTCTTGCGGCTACGTTTGACATATGTACCTCAATCACGGGAATGCCGATAGCGGAAATAGCGTCTCTTATTGCGTAGGAATAATGGGTGTAAGCGCCTGCGTTAAATACTACCGAATCATATACTCCTCTTGCAGCGTGCAGGGCATCTATAAGCTCTCCCTCACAGTTTGAGGTGAAAAAACCGAGCTCGGCGCCAAGCTCCTTTGCCTCAAGTTCAAGGCGGCGGCAGATATCGTCAAGGGTCTCACTGCCGTATATGCCGGGCTCTCTCGTTCCGAGAAGGCAAAGATTGGGTCCGTTCATTATAAGTATTTTCTTCATATATATCATCTCGCTTTCTTTGAGTATATTATAGAATATATTTTCAAAAAAGTAAAGAAAATATTTAATATTATATCCTAACGGTACCCGTCAGCGGGCAAAAGCCCTTGACTTTTCTTCGTTGGTGAATTATAATAAAATCGAGGTAAAAGTGGTATTGTAACGGATATTTGCGGCTTTTACCCTGGAAAAAGATTTTACAGGAAGGTCGTGTGTTTTATGAGTATGATCCAGAATGAATTCGGCTGTATGGTTTTCGGCGATGCCGAGATGCGACAGCGGCTTCCTAAAGAAATATATCGCTCTCTCCGTAAGACTATCGAAACGGGAAGCGAGCTTGACCACGGTGTTGCGGGTGTTGTTGCATCCGCTATGAAGGACTGGGCACTTGAAAAGGGTGCAACCCACTACACCCATTGGTTCCAGCCTATGACAGGTATTACCGCAGAGAAGCATGACAGCTTCCTTTGCCCTACCGGTGACGGTGAGGCGATAGCGGAGTTTTCCTCAAAGGACCTTAAGCGAGGTGAGCCCGACGCCTCCTCCTTCCCCTCAGGCGGACTCAGAACCACCTTTGAGGCAAGGGGATATACTGCCTGGGACCCCACTTCCTATGCTTTTATAAAGGACAAGACTCTCTGCATTCCTACCGCGTTTTTCTCATACGGCGGTGAGGCGCTTGATAAAAAGACACCTCTGCTCCGTTCAATGGAGGCGGTGAATATTCAGGCGCTCAGAATACTTCGCCTTTTCGGAAATACCACTACCAAGAGAGTTATTACCACCGTCGGACCAGAGCAGGAGTATTTCCTTGTTGACAAGGAGATGCACGATAAGCGTAAGGATCTGGTATATACCGGACGTACCCTTTACGGTGCTAAGCCTCCTAAGGGGCAGGAGCTCGAGGATCACTACTTCGGTACTATCAAGCCCCGTGTAAAGTCCTACATGGAGGATCTTAACAACGAGCTGTGGCATCTCGGCGTATACGCAAAGACTGAGCATAATGAGGCGGCTCCCGCTCAGCACGAGCTTGCCCCTGTGTTTACCAATACCAATATCGCTACCGACCATAACCAGCTGACAATGGAGATAATGAAGAAGGTCGCTCTCAGAAACGGTCTTGTGTGCATTCTCCACGAGAAACCCTTTGCCGGTGTCAACGGCTCAGGTAAGCACAACAACTGGTCACTTGCTACCGATGACGGGATCAACCTTCTTGAGCCGGGTGATACTCCTTATGAGAACGCTCAGTTCCTTCTGTTCCTTGCGGCTGTTATCGCAGGCGTTGACGAGTATCAGGATCTTCTCCGTGTTTCTGCCGCAAGTGCCGGTAACGATCACCGCCTCGGCGCAAGCGAGGCTCCTCCTGCCATTCTCTCTATCTTCCTTGGTGACCAGCTTACCGGTGTTCTTGATGCTATCGAGAATGAAAACGAGTATGAAAATATGCAGAAGACCAAGATGCGTGTCGGTGTTACCGT
Source organism: Clostridia bacterium (assembly GCA_017408535.1). Lineage (GTDB taxonomy): Bacteria > Bacillota > Clostridia > Oscillospirales > CAG-272 > RGIG2161. Next base: position 4,704 of record JAFQUL010000084.1, on the reverse strand, counting down.
TCTTCCCGCATTCTCAAAGGACCTTACCGACCGTAACCGCACCTCTCCCTTTGCATTTACCGGTAACAAGTTTGAGTTCCGTATGCTTGGCTCCGCCTTCTCTATTGCCGAGTCCAATATAATCCTTAATACTATAGCCGCTGAGCAGCTCTCTCGTTTTGCCGACAGACTTGAGGCGGCAGAGAACTTCACTGATGAGCTTCACCAGATAATCAAGACTACCATCAAAGATCACAAGAGAATAATCTTCAACGGTAACAACTACACCGAGGAGTGGGAAAAAGAAGCGGAAAAGAGAGGACTTTCCAATCTTAAGACCACCGCTGATGCACTTCCGGGCTTCAAAACGGAGAAGAGCATCGCTCTCTTTGAAAAGCACCGTATATTCACCCGCACCGAGGTACTCTCCCGTTATGAGATCCTCGTTGAGAATTACTGTAAGGTGCTGAACATTGAAGCACTTACAATGATAGATATGGCGAAAAAGAATATTATTCCCGCCTGCGAGAAATACACCGGCATGATCGCCAAGACTGCCGCCGCAATGAAGGCGGTAGGTGTCTCCGCTCCGGCAGAGACTGCGGCGCTTGAGCGTCTATCCTCTCTTATGCTGGCAATGTACAACCGGACAGATGCGCTTGAGAAGGTGTCTATAGATATGAAGAGCTTCTCTGATAATACTGCTCTTTCCTGCTACTGCAGAGACACTCTTATTCCTGCAATGAACGCTCTCCGTGAGGTTGCGGATGAGCTTGAGACTATCGTCGGAGAGGACTACTGGCCCTATCCCACATACGGCAGTCTCCTCTTCGGAGTTTGCTAAGACAAAAATATCCATCCCGTTTTGGGATGGACATTTTTTTATTTTTTGAACTCAGAGAGGACCGCTTTAGGGTCAGCAGCCTTAAATACGGCAGAGCCTGCAACTATTACGTTTGCACCTCTTGAGGTAAGCTCCTTTACGTTATCTGCGGTAATTCCGCCGTCAACCTCAATGTCCACGTCAAGTCCGCGTCTCTTTATCTCGTCACGGAGAGGAGATATCTTGTCGAGGGTATCCGGGATCAGTGCCTGTCCGCCAAAGCCCGGCTCTACAGTCATTACCAGCACCATCGAGACCTTGTCGAGAAGGTGGTAGACTGACTCTACCGGAGTACCCGGCTTTACCGATATACCTGCCTTTACGCCAAGGGCTATTATGTCGTCTATGACCTTTTCCGGGTCGGCGGTGCTCTCTGTGTGTATAGTTATGATATCGGCACCGGCCTCGGCAAACTGTTTTATGTATTTTTCAGGCTCGGTTATCATAAGATGGACATCTAACACAAGCTCAGACGCCTTACGAATTGCCGATACAAAACCTGGGCCGAAGGACATATTGGGAACGAAATGGCCGTCCATAATGTCGATGTGGAGATAATCTGCACCGGCGTCTGCGACCTTCTTTAAGTCATCGCCGAGAGTGATGTAGTTGGCTGCGAGAATTGATGGAGCTGTCTTTATCATTTTCTTTTTACCTTTTCTTTCTTTGGTGTCGTGGCAGAAAACCGCCGTTTACCATATTATAAAATGTAGAGGGTTCGCACAGCTCCGTGGAAAGGGAATAATAAAACAAAGGAATATTACTGTAAGATTCCGGTCGGATGCTGTGCTTTATATATGAGGCGCGGAGGTTTTATGCCTGCGCGCTCCTCTTTTTTATTATACATACCGCGTGAGCGGCTATACCGTCGCCGCTGCCGGTGAAGCCCATTTTTTCTTCAGTGGTTGCTTTTACACTGACGTCGGAAATATCGCACTCAAGCGCTGCGGCAATATTTGCTCTCATTATATCTATATATGGGCGGAGCTTTGGCGCCTGTGCAATAACGGTTGCATCAACGTTACCGATGCAGTAGCCTTTTTCTTTCATAACGGCGGCTACCCTTGAAGTGAGGACAAGACTGTCAGCACCCAGAAATTCGTCAGAGCTGTCCGGAAACAGCTTGCCGATGTCTCCAAGAGAGAGCGCGCCGAGGATGGCGTCCATTATCGCATGGAGAAGTACGTCTGCATCAGAGTGACCGAGCAGTCCTTTTTCATAAGGTATGTCCACACCGCCGATGACCAGCCGCCTGCCTTCAGTAAGACGGTGAACGTCATATCCGTGACCTATTCGCATTCCTCCGCCTCCGATCTTTTTTTAAGTATTGCCCTAGCTGCGGCAATATCCGCTTTTTCCGTTATCTTAATATTATCCTTGCCTACGTCACAGAGCTTTATATTAAAACCGTGTGCCTCAAGGAGACCGCAGTCATCAGTGGCGGCAATTCCTTTCTCTCTGGCAGAATAAGCGCAGGCGCGGTAAACGTCAGTTCTGATGATCTGAGGGGTGGAAACCAGCCACACGGTATCACGGTCGATCGTATCGGTTACATATCCGTTTTTGTCTGCCACCTTTACCGTGTCACTGACTCTTGCGGCTGCAGCCGCGGCACCGCAACTGTAGGCACTGCGGGCGGTCATCTCTATCATCTCGGGGGTGATACAGCACCGCGCACCGTCATGAATGGCTACAAACTCCGATTTGTCGCTTACTGCCTTCAGAGCCGAAAAGACAGAGGCCTGGCGGGTATCACCGCCGGGAACAACGGCCCTGAATTTGCTAAGACGGTACTTCTGACGGAATTCCTCGTATAGGGGAATCTCCTCTTTTTTTGCCGCAACGATGATCTCGTCTATGATCGGACAGCTCTCAAAGGCAAGTATGGAGCGGACGACCACAGGTATCCCGTCAATGTCAAGCATCTGTTTCGTAGTGCCTACGTCTCCCATCCTTGTTCCGGAGCCGCCGGCAAGTACTATCGCAGATGTGTAGTAATTTTTCTTTGGCTTTCCGGCGATGCTTCTTATAAGATCAGCCACAGCCGACACTGAAAAACTCATTTTATCTCCGATCACAAACAAAAATAATCTGTAACAATTATATTATAAACGGCAGAAAAAATCAATATACAATATCTAAAATGAATAACGGTATATCTTACAGGTCTGGCACTGTTTGTTTCCTACATTTAATTATATATAGCAAACACAAAAACAAATGATGAAAAAGTAACTGTGAATTAAAACAAAAAAAGCAGGAAAAATTTATTCGGTTATTGAAACTTTTTTGAGCATTTTACTTAAAGTATGAAATAATTTTGTAAAATTATCTTGACAAACAATTAATATTTGTGTATACTATGGGTGTATAAAAAATTTAGGAGGAATTCTAGCATGAAAAAACTTCTTAGCATCGCACTTCTCATAGCTGTTGTTGCTTCTATGGCAATAGTAGCTAATGCTGGTTCCAACGGACAGAAGTACGAGAACGGTGACGTTCAGTTCGTTGCTCCCGGCAGTATCGTTGTTGACGGTAAGATTGATGAGGCTTACAAGACCAGCGCAAAAATTATCGTTGACTCCATTAGCCCCGACTCCGACAAGGACAATCTTAAGGGCACCACCGGTACCGTTTACGTTCTTTGGGACGGCATTTACATCTACCTTTGCGCAGATGTAAAGGACAACACCCATGAAGCTACTTCCATGATGCAGTACGTCGCTAACGATGGTTGGGATGTAGACTGTACCGAGTTCTTCATTTGTTGGAACAACAGTGACGTTCCTACCGTAAAGAAGTGGCATCAGTCTTCTCTTATTGAGGCTGCTCAGTTCCGTGTAGTACCCACCAACGTTGATCCTTCTCTTGGTGGCGCATACTGTAACTGCTACGAGGAAGTTAGCGGTTTCGGTAACAGCGAGGATCTCCCCTTCGAGTTTCTCGATGAGGGCGCTATGATCACTGAGGGTGGTTACACTATGACCGCTTCCGGTTACATTGGTGAGCTTAAGATTAAGCTTCCCGCACAGGATAAGCTTGGTGCTGTTGACTTCACCTACGGCGAAGGCTCTAAGCTTGGTCTCTTTGTTCAGATTTTCGACGGTATTCAGTTTGATCAGGTTATGATGTTATCCGATCCTAACGGTCTTTCTTCCGTTGAGAGAGCTGCTAACGACGGCGTTGAAGGCGTAATGGAGTCCGCTTGGGAACCCGCAAACTGGTGGTACGTTGAGCTCAAGGGCGGTTCTTCTGCTCCCGCTGACACCACTGCTGCTCCCGAGACTACCGCTGCTCCCGAGACTACCGCTGCTCCCGAGACCACCGATGCTCCTGTAGATACCACTAAGGCACCCGAGACCACCAAGGCTCCCGTTGCTGACGCTCCTCAGACTTCTGACGTAGCTGTTGCTGGTATCGCTGTTCTTGCTACTCTCGCTCTTGCAGGCGTTGTAGTTGCAAAGAAGGTTAGATAAGTTAATACTTAAATAACATAAAAAACGGAAGGGTTCGCCCTTCCGTTTTTTTGTAAGACGAAAACCCCGCCATAGTGGCGGGGTTTCATAAAGGCTTTGCCGATGAGCAGAAAGCAAATAAAAATTCAGCGTAGAATGATCTTGTGTCAAAGGCTCCCTTGTGTAAAGGGAGCTGTCAGCAGGACATTGCGAAGCTAATGTCCCGATGACTGAGGGATTGTTTTGTGTAGATTATCGCTTTTTACAATCCCTCCGTCACGGCAAGCCGTGCCACCTCCCTTTACACAAGGGAGGCTTGGTTTTAGTCCCGCTTGAGCGGGGTTTCGTAACAAATGCATACCTGACAGGCCAATAAAAGACGCACTT
>JAFQUL010000083.1 GCA_017408535.1 Clostridia bacterium | reverse complement strand
CCCCTGGTCACAGCAGACTGTCAGAGGTGCGGTTTCCCGGGGACTTATGGCTGTAGTTGCATCTGCCTCCGACAGGGAAAAGGTGCATTTTAACCTTGGCTGTATCGGGCTTTCTCCCGAGGATTTTTCCGCCGTTATCTCCGCTACTGACGTAAAACGGCAGAAGCCGGACCCGGAGATATTCCTTCTGGCGGCAGAGCGCGTAGGTATAGCCCCCGCTGACGCAGTTGTCTGTGAGGATTCCGTTTCCGGAGTTATGGCGGGTAAGGCCGCAGGTATGACTGTGGTGGGTATAACCACCGGATATACGGCGGAGGAGCTTATCCGTGCCGGTGCAGACTACGTAGTTGATGACCTGACAAAAATATTTGACGTATTACATATCTAAAGAATTTTTATAAAAAGAAGGTACAGAAAAATGGCTGAACTTTTTACAAGAGAAGACGAGCGCACCGGTTATTGCGGTGAGTTCACAGAAGCAAATATAGGACAGCGTGTTACCGTAAACGGCTGGGCACAGCGTCAGAGAGACCTCGGTGCGCTGATATTCATCGACCTTCGTGACCGCACCGGTATCGTACAGCTTGCCTTTGACGAGAAGACCGATAAGGAAGTATTTGACAAGGCGTTTTCTGTCCGTGCCGAGTACGTTATCTCTGCTACCGGTACCGTCCGCGCGAGAGGCGAGGGTGCAGTTAATCCCAACATGAAGACCGGCGGTATTGAGATCGCAGTTGAGTCTATGAAGATACTCTCTGCGGCAGAGACCCCTCCCTTTGAGATAAACGATTCGGTATCTGTACGTGACGAGCTCCGTCTCCGTTACCGTTATCTTGATCTTCGCCGTCCCTCTCTTCAGAACAATATCCTTATGCGCCACAGGATCGCTCAGGTTGCCCGTAACTATTTCTATGAGAACGGTTTCCTTGAGATAGAGACCCCTATGATGATCAAGCCTACTCCCGAGGGAGCAAGAGACTATATCGTTCCTTCCCGTATCCATCCCGGTAAGGTATACGCTCTGCCCCAGTCTCCCCAGATATATAAGCAGCTGCTTATGCTGTCCGGTTACGACAGATATATCCAGCTTGCCCGTTGCTTCAGAGACGAGGACCTTCGTGCTGACCGTCAGCCCGAGTTTACTCAGATCGACCTTGAGATGTCCTTCGTTACCGAAGAGGACGTAATGAATACCGTAGAGGGCTTTATCGCCCGCCTCTTCTCAGAGGTTCTCGGACGTGAGGTATCTCTTCCCATCGTTCGTATGACCTATACCGACGCTATGAACCGCTACGGCTCAGACAAGCCCGATACCAGATTCGGTATGGAGATCACCGACATCTCCGAGCTTGTACGTGACAGCGGCTTCTCGGTATTTTCTTCCGCAGTACAGGGCGGCGGCTCTGTGCGCGGTATCGTAGCCAAGAACGGTGCGGCGACTCTTACAAGAAAAGAGATAGATAAGCTCACCGAGGCTGCCCGCGGTATCGGTGCAAAGGGTCTTGCATATATCCGCTGGGTAGAGGATGCACCTAACTGCTCCTTTGCTAAGTTCCTTGCTGACGGCGAGTGCGAGAAGATCTGTGCGGCTCTCGGCTGTGAGAAGGGCGACGTAGCTCTTATCATTGCTGACAAGAACAGCGTGACTCTCCCTGTTCTCGGCGCTCTCCGTAATACCGTTGCAAAGAAGCTTGATATCATCCCCGAGGACAAGTATAACTTCCTCTGGATCACCGAGTTCCCCTTCTTCGAGTGGGACGAGGAGAGCGGAAGCTGGCTTGCAATGCACCACCCCTTCACTATGCCTCTTGATGAGTGCCTTGAGTATCTTGACAGCGATCCCGGCAAGGTAAGAGCAAAGGCATACGACCTTGTTCTCAACGGTACAGAGCTGCTTTCCGGTTCTATCCGTATCACCGACTACGAGCTTCAGGAGAGAATGTTCCGCGCTCTGGGACTTGGTAAAGAGGAGATCGAGGCGAAGTTCGGCTTCCTTGTTGAGGCTTACCACTACGGCGCACCCCCTCACGGCGGTGCCGGTATCGGTCTTGACCGTCTTGCAATGCTTATGTGCGGTGCAGATAGCCTCCGTGACGTAGTTGCATTCCCCAAGGTTCAGAATGCTTCCGAGCTTATGAGTGCCTGCCCGGCTTATCCCGATCCCAAGGCTCTTGAGGAGCTTTGCATAGCGGTAACCAAGAAGGCAGACGAGGAAGAAAAATAATTAACAAAAATATCGGGGCTGCCGCATCTCTGGTGCGGCAGCCCTAGTAATTTCATGAATCACGAAATAAGAAGCAGTGCTAATTCAAGCGGGAGCAGGTCTCCCTTGCCCTCCCGCAGAAGAGCGGTTATTACCGATGCAATAAGCAGATCCTCAGGATTTATCGGCAGCTCACCGTGCTTTTCCGTTGCCGCTTCCTCTTTTTCAGATACAGCGTCATTCTCACCGGTGTTCTTCGGGATCTCCCGTATCTCCTCCACCGACTTTTCGCGAGCCGCCTCATTTTTCTCCAGGAGCGGACTGATCCGCTCTCTTGACATAAGAGAGCTTTTCGGCGGCTCGGGTATCTGATCCGGGGTATGAAGCTTAGTCACCGGCTTTTCACTGTCAGGCCTAGGAACGTTTTTTGAAAAGTACACTCCGCCGTAGTTTTTCGGTATATTCAGCCTGCCGGTATTACTTCCGGCCTCCGGGAAATTTCTTACGTACATATCCTGCCTCCATTAGCTTCCGTCACCGGAGAATGATGTGCCCATTGCCTCAAGCATTCGTGTCATACCGTATATGCGGTCAAGCTTTTTCCTTCTCTCGGGACTGAGATAAGGCTTAAGAGCATTTATAAGGGCAAGACTGTCCGGCCGTGCATCTTCCTTTGCCTTTGGGAGAACTGTTGCGGGTATGGACGGCTCAGACACATTTTCCGTCTCTGTCTTGCTATCACCTTCAGCTTCACTCTTATCTTTTTCCTCGCTGTTACCGCCGCTGCTTCCCATAATGCCGCTGAGAAGCGGAAGAATGTCGGGCAGTATAGCCGCCGCCTTTTTTAAGGCATCCGGGTCTGACAGTACTGCGGAGAGACCTGAATATAATCCCTCGGACATGGGATTTGATGCTTGCTCAGACATAGCTTACCTCCTACTTTTTGTATTTTGACAGTATTTTAAGT
>JAFQUL010000082.1 GCA_017408535.1 Clostridia bacterium | reverse complement strand
GGTGCTGCAGGCGGCGGACTTCTTACTGCAGAGCTTCTCTTTAGAGAGGGTTATTTCAACAAATAAGCTGTTTAATATCAGCTATAAAGAGTCATCCGTAATAGGTGACTCTTCTTTTTTGTTCTTCTGTTAGGCAAAGTAAATAAAAAAATGTTAAAAAATTCAAAAAAACTATTTATTTTTATTATAAAGTGTGTTATAATGATTACGGAGACCAACGGCAGATGCGTTTCTCATAAAAAAGAAAGGCGGAAACAATATGAAGATCACCATTATCGGAAGACAGATCAATGTAGCAGATGACCTGAAGGCTTTGGTTGACAAGAAACTTTCAAAATTTGATAAGTTTTTTACCGATGAAGCGGAAGCTTACGTAACCTTCAGCAAGAAGAGGAATAAGGAAAATCTTGAAGTAACGATTTCCTATTCCGGCACTCTGTTCCGCAGTGAGACAGAGGATGATACCTTCAACAACGCCCTTGACCGCTGTATGGAAAACATTGAGCGACAGATCCGCAAAAACAAGACGAGGCTTGAGAGAAGATTTCGGCAGGGTACTTTCTCAGTGGATGTGTCTGATGAGCTCCCGGTTGAAGAGGAGACTGAATTCAACATCAGGGTCAAAACTTTTTCCTTTAAGCCTATGTCACCTGAGGAGGCAATACTGCAGATGAACCTTCTCGGTCACAAGTTTTTCGTGTTTGTGGATTCTGACAGTAATGATACCTGTGTCGTATATAAGCGTGATGACGGTGCATACGGTCTTATCGTTCCCAGTGACGAGGATTGATTTAGAGAGAATAAATTACAGCGCCCGGGTTATCCCGGGCGCTTAATTTTTATATATGGCTATTGCCAAGTTGATAAAAATAAGGTATAATATATTATTATGAATCATTTAAGCCATTCGGAGGAAAAGAATAAAATGACAGATATAAAAACGGAATTCTTAAAGGCCAAAAGAGCTCTTTTCGACCGAATATACAGAAAGCTAAATAAGGATCAGAGAGAGGCAATATACACCGTAAACGGCCCGCTTCTCGTGCTTGCGGGAGCGGGAAGCGGAAAAACTACCGTTCTTGTTAGAAGAATCTCTCATCTTATCAAATACGGCAATGCCTATTATGATGACAGAATAAATCAGGGCAGTGAATCTGAGCTTGATATTTTTAACTCCGCACTTAAATTTGCCGAGACAGAAGATATTGAGAATATGCTTACGGCATACGCAGTGTCTCCTGTTGCACCCTGGAATATCCTTGCTATAACATTTACCAATAAGGCGGCAAATGAGATAAAGACACGTCTTGCCGCTACTCTTGGAGATGAGGAAACCGCATCGCAGATATGGGCAGGTACTTTTCATTCTATATGTGTTAGGATTCTCAGAAGATTCGGCGACCGCCTTGGGTATACTCAGGATTTTACAATATATGATACCGATGATGTAAAAAAGCTTATAGGTAGTACTATGAAGTCGCTTAATATAAGCGATAAGGTGCTTCCGGTCAGAAGCGTCATGAATGAAATAAGCCGTGCAAAGGATGAGCTTATAACCCCCGATGATTATAATCTCAAGGTAGGGAACGATTACCGTCTCCTTCAGATATCAAAGATATATACTCAGTATCAGACCGCTTTGAAGGATGCCAATGCAGTTGATTTTGATGATATAATCGTTCAGACAGTAAGACTTCTTGAGGAGAACAGCGATGTTCTCGATTATTATCAGAATAAGTTCAGATACGTATGCGTAGATGAGTATCAGGATACCAATAAGGCTCAGTTTATGCTGACATCTCTTCTGTCGGGCAAATACCGAAACATTATGGTCGTCGGTGATGACGATCAGAGTATATATAAGTTCCGCGGTGCAACTATTGAAAATATCCTTAATTTTGATAAAGAATACGGAGAAGCCAAGGTAATCAAGCTTGAACAGAATTACCGCTCCACTCAAACTATTCTTGACGCCGCTAATGCAGTAATCAGAAACAATGCCGGTCGTAAAGGAAAAGAGCTATGGACTGACGGGAAAAAAGGGGAAAAGATACTCCTCCGAGAGCTTGCCGATCAGAATGAAGAGGCCAGACATATCGTTTCTACCGTGTCAGAACAGGTACAAAGCGGTCTAAGACAGTATAAGGATTTTGTGGTGCTTTACAGAATGAACGCACAGGCAAACAGCCTCGAGTCTGCTTTTGCAAGAGGCGGTGTACCGTATCGTGTTCTTGGCGGAACGCGTTTCTATGACCGTAAAGAGATCCGCGATATTCTTGCATATCTGTGTATTATAAAAAATCCTGACGATAATCTTCGCCTTAAGAGGATCATAAATGAACCTAAGAGAAAGATCGGTGACAGTACGGTAAATGCTATCGAGCAGCTGGCTATGTCCGAAGGGAAGAGTATGTTTGAAATAATGCGTATCTCCTCGCAGTTTGTTTCTATTTCCCGTTCCGCTGACAGGTTGGTTGCTTTCGTTAAGATGATAGATCAGCTCAGAGAGCTTTCAGAAGAGCTTCCTATAAATGAGTTAATAACAAAAACCGCTGAAGTCAGCGGTTACAAGGATATGCTTATTTCTGAAGGAAACGAAGGACTCGACCGTATCAGCAATATTGAGGAGCTTTCTTCTTCAGCTGTTGAATATGCAGAAAGCTATGCCGACGAGGGAGAAGCAACACTTTCCGGATTCCTTGAGACTGTAGCACTTGTCAGTGATGTGGATAAATATGACGATACTGCAGATGCTGTTGTTATGATGACGATACACAGTGCAAAGGGTCTGGAATTTCCGGTTGTATTTCTCCCCGGAATGGAAGAAAATATTTTTCCCGGTATTCAGTCACAGAGCGATGATGCTGAGCTTGAGGAAGAAAGGCGTCTTGCGTACGTTGCAATAACCCGTGCTAAAGAACAGCTCTATATATCCCATGTCAGCCAAAGGCTTCTTTTCGGCAGAACGCAGATGAATCCGGTATCAAGATTTGCAGAGGAGATTCCGGCAGAGCTTATAAATAAAGCTGAACTGCCGAGAAAGACTGTCGACTATGCCGCTGCATCGTCATTTGCGCGTGATACCAAGGAAAGCGCAGTTCTCCGGTTTGAGAGACAGATAAACTCATCAGACGCTGTTGCATCAGTCAACAGAAAGATTAATACCGTAGCAAGAGAAGAATTCTCTGTGGGCGACAGGGTAAAGCATCTTAAATTCGGATGTGGCGAGATCCTTTCTGCATCGAATATGGGCGGAGATATAATGTATGAGATCGCATTCGATGATTTTGGTACAAAAAAGCTGATGGCTTCCTACGCAAAATTAAAGAGGGCAGAGTAAGCTTACCGTACCAGATGCTCGCATTTGAGCATATAATATGCGAAAAACTCCTTGCCGAACCATTTTTCGAACTGTTTTACAGGAATATTGTAATTAATATTCTGTGTTGAATAATCCCGTATTCCGGTACCGAACAAAACGTATTTTCCACCTGAGATAAGCTCACGGACTTGCTTGAGAACAGCTTTGTCGGAGAGGGAAGAAATATTAAACTGAAAGCAGGCGTACGGAACGTTAAATATTTTGTATAATTGCTTGTCGGTGTACGAGTGGATAAAGTGATCCATATCAGAAAAAACGGGGATCAGCTTGTGACGGTGCATTATTCCGTGCAGTTCACGGTCGAAGACCTCTTCATCTAATTTGTCCTGAAGGGAAAGATAAACGAGATCGGTATTATTGACTGTGAGCTTGGCTAAATCCTCGACATCGGAAATGCCGTCTGCTACAGGAAGATTTGCCGCAGAGAGTAGCTTAACACCGCTTTGTGCAATTGATCTCACTGCAGCATTTCTTCGTCGGATAAATTCCGGTACCGTGTCGATGGTGTGATCAAAGGTTGGTGTGATTATGCCGTATTTGATTTTACATAACTTAAGATTGTTGATCAGTACGTGTGCCGATTCGAGTCCGTGATGGAAGTCCATACCGGGAAGGCAATGCAAATTAAAGTCTACGATCATATTTTTCCAGGCAGTAAAGGCTGAAAGAGCAATACTGCATCCTTATCAGAAAATACAGCCAATTATACAAAATGCAAATTTTGTATAATTGAGGGAGCTGAAAATGGCCGCTAAAACCGTTTGTCTTATAATTTAGTATATCAGCCTCGATTTCTGCTGTCAATAGCTTCTTTGTTAGGTTTATTCTGTAAAGAGGTTTTTAGGTATAATTTTGATTTATCGTGTTAATGAGTCTTTTTTACGAAAAAATCCTGCACATTTTTTTGTGCAGGATTTTTCATTTGTTTTTAACATAAAATTGACTCTTTACATAACATTATATTAAATATATTAAATCAGATTTAGTGAGGATAATTTTATGGAAAAACCGACAAACGGATGTTTCATCAGTTTACCCTATCCCACTGTGGCAAATGCAAGAGATAAAAGAAAAAACATTCTGGAAATGATATATAAGCTCTATATAAGTAAATTTACTGCAGTTTCAGAATATATTTACCGGAACTTGATTTTTTCAGAAAGCCATCCTATTGCAGCTGATATGCTTGAATGCATATCTCTTATACAAATGAAGCATTTCAAGCTTTTGGGCAAGCTTCTGGCGACACTTGGTGTTGATCCTAAGATAAACCCTGCAGATATTAACCGAAGAAGTAAAAGATCAGATCATTTAACTGATGTAAATTATAAGACGCTTAGAAATATTGTGTTTAACAACATCTATGTATCAAAAAGCTTTATTTCAGAATTGGATACACTTATGCAAATGACAGATGACAGTGAGATCAAAGCTGTGACTCAAAGACTTATTCTTGATGAAAGGCACATTATAGGACTTCTGGAAGAACTGATCATGTAGAGCAATAACGTGATCTGCAGAAATAATAGCTTTTAGTCCCCTGCCCGCTTGCCTTATTCTGAAATATTAAAAAATCTTTTTGCGTTTTCTGTTGTGATACCGGCGATATATTCTGTTGTGGTATTTCTCAACTCTGCCATTTTTTCTGCGGTATATTGCAGATAATCGGAACGGTTTATCTTGCCTCTCATTGGTACCGGCGATAGATACGGAGCATCGGTTTCGATCATTATTCTGTCATCCGGAACGACCTTTACCGCCTCACAAACCTTACGGGCATTGCTATAGGTTATCACGCCTGTAAAAGAAACGTACCAGCCAAGTCTGACCAGCTCCTTTGCCATCTCGGCACTTCCGGAAAAACAGTGGAAAACACCGGTAACACCCGGAAATGCGGCTACTGCCTCCATACTGTCGCCATGTGCATCTCTGTCGTGAAAAATGACCCTTGTACCTGTTCTCTCAGCTAATTCCAGCTGTCTGTAAAGGTAATTCTTCTGCTTTTCCTTGTCGGTGTCCGGATAATGATAATCAAGCCCTATTTCTCCAAGTGCTACGACTTTTTTGTGATCGAGGAGAGCTTCAATTTTTCTTATATCATCATCGGGATCGCTAAGAAATCTAGTGTCAGAGGGATGTATGCCTACGGCGGCATACATTTTGGGGTATTTTTCGGCAAGCTTTATGCAGTTGACGGAATATTCGGGATCTACACCTACATTTACGATTGCTTCCACGTTATCATCAAAAAGTGCCCGAAGGAGCGTTTTCGCTCCTCCGGGTATTTCTGTTTCGAATCTCTCGTCATTGTAGTGTGCGTGAGAATCAAAAAATTTCATTATCTTACTCTTTCTCCGAGAGGTGTATCATCAGAAAGAAATACTACTCTTACCTGCTCCTCACCGGACGCAAGAATCATTCCGTTGGATTCGATACCGCAAAGCACAGCAGGCTTGAGGTTTGCAACAACGATGATCTTCTTGCCTACAAGATCCTCGGGCTTATAGAATTTTGCGATTCCGGAAACGACCTGGCGCTTCTCATATCCAAGATCGATCTCAAGCTTAAGAAGCTTCTTGGCCTTAGGAACAGCCTCACAGGCAAGTACCTGAGCGGTACGGAGCTCAACACCCATAAAGTCTTCAATACCTATCTGTGCGACGCCTTCAGGCTTTTCAACAGCGGGCTTTGCCTCTTCTGCTGTAGCGGCCTTCTTCTCAGCTTCTATTTTTTCCATAAACTCCTTTTCGTCTATTCTGCCAAAGAGTACTTCCTGAGGCTTAACGGTACTGCCTGCAGTAAGTGCACCGAAGTTCTCAAGGCTTTCGTAGTCCTTTCTGTCGGTTCCGATAAGATCAAGTATCTTATCAGCGGTTTCAGGCATAAATGGATACAGAAGAACGGCGGCATATCTGATGGTCTCAAGAAGATTATAAAGAACGGTACCGAGACGTCCGCGGCTGGCCTCATCCTTAGCGAGTACCCAGGGGGCTGTCTCATCAATATATTTGTTAGCGCGGCGAAGCATATTGAATACAGCTTCAACTGCATCGGAGATGTGGAACGACTCCATATTCTCATAAACGCTGTCAAATGCCTCATATGCCGCAGAAATAAGCTCCTCGTCAAGAGGATCTGCGGTGCTGTTTTCAGGTATCACAGAGCCGAAATACTTTGCAGTCATTGCAAGAGTACGACTTACAAGGTTACCGAGATTGTTTGCAAGGTCGGTATTGTATCTGGTGATAACACTCTCGTAGGTTATGCTACCGTCAGATGCGTAAGGCATCTCTGCAAGAGCATAGTGTCTTACTCCGTCAACTCCGATCTTATCTGCAAGAACATCAGCATAAATAACGTTTCCGCGGGACTTTGACATCTTGTCTATACCGTAGTTGAACCAGGGATGTCCAAAGACCTTCTCAGGAAGGGGCTCACCGAGAGCCATAAGTATAATAGGCCAGTAAATAGTATGGAACCTGAGAATATCCTTACCGATTATGTGAACGTTGGCAGGCCAGAGCTTTTTATAGCTGTCGGGCTGAACTTCATTGTCGGGATCATATCCGATAGCGGTAAAATAGTTTGAAAGCGCATCGATCCATACGTAAATTACATGCTTATCGTCGAAGGTAACGGGAACGCCCCATTTAAATGAGGAACGGGACACGCAGAGATCCTGAAGGCCGACGGAAAGAAAATTGTTTACCATTTCTTTCTTTCTTGATTCAGGCTCAATGAAATCTGGATGATCCTCAATATACTTTATGAGCCTGTCTGCATATGCACTCATGCGAAGGAAATAAGCTTCCTCCGTTGCTCTCTGAACGGGACGGCCGCAATCGGGACATTTTCCGTCAACTACCTGAGTGTCGGTAAAGAAGGCTTCGTCTGGCTCACAGTACCAACCCTCATAATGTCCCTTATAAATATCTCCCTGCTCGTAAAGACGGCGGAAGATGTTCTGCACAGCCTTTTCATGGTAATCATCGGTCGTACGAATGAATTTATCGTAGCTTATGTTCATTTTGTTCCAGACACCCTTGATGATATCTGAAATGTTATCGACGTATTCCTTGGGAGAAATACCTGCCTTCTGCGCAAGGGTCTCTATCTTCTGACCGTGCTCGTCAGTGCCGGTAAGGAAGAAGACGTCGTGACCGATCTGTCTCTTAAAGCGAGCGAGGGCGTCGGTCATTATTATCTCGTAAACATTACCGAAATGGGGCTTCTGAGAAGCGTATGCGATAGCGGTGGTGAGATAATATTTTTCACCCTTTTTGTTTTTGTATTTCATTTGGCGTTTACCTCCGTCAATCTATAAGTGATCTTATAATTTTTTACTTTAATCTTTGAGTCGCACAGTATTCTGTCACACAGCAATGAAAGAGATACTGTATAATGAGGAATGATATATATCAGCAGTATTCCCATACTGAATACCGCTCCGAAAAGCATTGGAATAAATCTGATGTTCAAAAGGACAAATTCGTGAAAATGACCTCTAAACTGTTCCCTTACCGTCTTTATGGCGGCTGTATATTTTGTATCCGGATTTTTTATAAACAGAAATACAAGAAGGATAAACCTTGCTGTGCTATAAACAGAAACGACAGAAAACAAGGAAAAGACAAGCACCGATACAGCAATGACCGTGTCTCTGGAGAAATCCGTGTGTTCACAGAAAAGATCTGCCAGACCGGAATAAGAAAAAAGAAATTTAAGTGAGAAAAATACCGTAAGAACTCTAAGCAGCATACCGGAGAAAAGATATACTGATCTAAAGTAGCTGATGCTCGTAGAACGGACTCTTTTCCCTTTTGCAAGAAAATATCCCTTTGCAAGAACAGAAATGAAGACGGGTGATAAAATTATCACAGAAACAAGAACAGAAAAAAGCCTGACAGAGTTCATCCCATTAACCTTACCGGGGATCTCCTTCGGAAAGATATCGGATAAAAAGGAGATCAGAGAGGAATGAATAAAATATATCCCAAAACAGATAATGACAGAAATAACAAGAGAATAAGTAACGGCAAAAGCACCGGACTTATCGTCAAGAACAGCTTGCTTTGACTGTTTCAGAATACTTCTGAGCTGTAGCTTTTCTGTATGCATAACAAAACTTCCTCCGAAATAAAAGGTAGTTCTGTTATTATTTTACTTTTATCTGACGAATATTCCTCCGATACATACCTTTTCAAGAACAGGAGCACTGTTTTCTGTAACTTCTGCAGAATCGATAATAAGCAGATCTGCCGCTTTTCCTGCATCAATACTGCCTATCCTGTCATAAACACCGAGCAGCTCTGCGGGGTTTTTGCTGGCACATAATACGGCATCTGCATAGTCAGCGCCTGCAAATCTGCAAAGATTGGTAACGCCGTCAAACAGTGAGAGAAGGCTTCCGGCAATAGCACCGTCAGAGGTTAGTGCACGGCCATCCCTTACTGTAACGAACATACCTGCGAGATAATAGTCACCGTCACCGTTATCTGTGGCTTCCATTGAGTCGGTTATAAGAATGATCTTGCTTTTGTCTTTTGTCAGATAAGCAAGCTTTACCATATCTGGATGAATGTGAAGACCGTCGCAGATCACCTCTGCATATGCATCCGATATAAGTGCAACACCGGTATTTCCGGGCTCTCTGTGATGGAGAGGGCGCATTGCATTATAAAGATGAGTAAAGGATGAAATCCCTGCATCAAGCGCTTCTTTTGTTTTCTCTGCGGTTGCATCACTGTGAGCGATTCCAAAGGTTATACCCAGCTCTCTGCCGCGGCGAATGAAATCAAGTCCGCCCTCAAGCTCAGGTGCAAGAGAAATGTGAAAAGGCAGAGGCATGGCACAGTCGGATATCTCACACAGCTCTTTTTGAGTAGGCAGAGCCAGAAGTGACTCTCCGTGCGCTCCGCGCTTAAGAGGGTTAAGATATCTTCCCTCAAGATGTATTCCGAGAATACGGGAGTTACCGTGAACCGGAGGAGCGGATCTAATGCTGTTAATGCTTTTAAGTGATGTTATAAGAGAATCATATTCGTCCGAGGCGAGAGTTGCCATAACAGACGTAGTGCCTGCATAGGCGTACGACGAAAGCATTTTATTATAATCCATTCGCTCAGTGCGGTTGAAATCGCATCCGGCACGGCCGTGGGTGTGCATATCTATAAGACCGGGGATTATATACTTCCCTTTTACATCGATTATTTCGGCATCGGAAGAGTTGACATCCGTGGCAACCTTCTCGATTATTCCGTCAGAAATAAGTACATCGTTTCTCTTAAAGGTGCGGGTCTCGGAATCAAGAACAAACGCACCGGTCAATACTGTGTTTTTCAAAATATAAACCTCACGTAAACAATTATAATAATTATAACAGATTTTACCTTATAATTCAATATTTTTTAAGAAAATAACAATTTATAGGTAAATAAATACATCCGGTGATCTTACAGTAAAAAGATTTGACATACGGATATTAATTTGATATAATTAATACTATGAAAAAGTGTGATTTTACTACATCAATAGACCGGTTTGTCAAGACTGAGAGAGTCAGCTTTCACATGCCCGGGCATAAGGGACGCATAAATCTGCTTGGCTCGGAGCACGATCTTACAGAGCTTGACGGTACTGACAATCTGTATTCTCCGGTTTCGGGCGGTGCTCTTGAAGTATCACTTAAAAAGCTCAGAAAAATATACGGAACCAAAGCGACTGTAGTAACCTCAGGAGGAGCTACTCTTGCGATAAATGCTGCTATTCATTCCGTTTTAAGAAAAAGATGCTGCAGAAAAGTTCTGTCTGAAAGAAATATTCACAGATCTGTGGTATATTCTTTTTCTCATTGCGATGCGGATCCTGTCTGGATACCGTTGTCTGATGGAATACGGCCTACAACCAATGATATTATTTCGGCAATACGCGGTAATCCCGACTGCGTGGCAGTGGTGCTTACCTCGCCGGATTATTACGGCCGTATGCATGATATAAATGCTATTGCAGCAGAAGCACAGAAATATGGGATGACGATTATAGTTGACGGTGCCCACGGAGCGCATCTTGATTTCTGGCAGGACGGAGCTATGTCTTCGGTCGGCACACCCGGTGTTGTTACTGCTCAGTCGTTGCATAAAACACTTCCGGCTCTTACTGGATCAGCTGTTTTACATTCATCTGCCGATATAACGGAGGAAGAATTGCTGTTTTCGGTACAGGCTTTCGGATCCACCAGTCCATCATATTTGATCTCACTTTCCGCTTTTTCTGCAGTTGATTATATGCTTGGTGAAGGTGCGGAAAAGCTATCACTTCTCTTTTCCTTGATACAGAAAACAAAGGAAAAGCTGTCTTTATACGGTGTCGGATTTTACGACGGCTTGTCTGACCCCTTCAGATTGGTTTTCACTTTTTCCGATGGCGTTACCGCCGGGTTGCTGTCTGAGCATCTTGTTTCTGACGGAATATATCCTGAGTTTTATGACAGGGATAATCTTGTTCTCATACCTTCTGTTATGAACAATGAGGATGATTTTTCTCTCTTGTGGAAATCTGCTGGTTCATTCTTTTCCTGTCATTCCGCTATTACACCTGACCGGGAAGCAGGCCCAAATATTGATCTGCCCGAGGGTATAGGACTCTCCCCTGCTCTTTCAGTTCACAGTGCGATGATGTCGCCCTGGGAATGGGTAGATACTGCTTCCTGTTCCGGCAGAATATCAGCCGAGCCTGTGTCGCTTTATCCCCCAGGGACCGCAATTCTAATGCCCGGAGAATTGATAAGAGCAGAGTTTCTGCCCTATCTTACATCGATCGGTATATCCCATATCAAGGTCGTAAAATAAAAAACTGTACGAAAGTAGCCGAATATGAGTAAAAGTACTTTGAATTTATTTCCGCAATTACTTGAAAATAACGAGGCAAAAAGAAGAATAGCTGTTGATATACTTAACGGTACTCTGTTTCACTCAATTATGCTTGTTGGTGCAGACGGAGTGGGAAAAAGGTTTTTTGCATATCAGATAGCTGCGGCGCTGAACTGTGAAAAAAAGAATGATGACGGAATGCCTCTTCCCTGCGGTGAATGTGCTTCATGTAAAAAGATACTCGGCGGACATTCTCTTGACGTAATGGTATTTGACCGTGAAGAAAACGGTTCCTTCGGCGTCGATAAGGTGCGTGAGCTCAGAGAAGATGCCGTTGTTACCTCAAACGAGCTTGACAGTAAGGTATATATACTTGACGATTTTCATTATATGACCCATCAGGCACAGAATGCTGCACTCAAGATTCTTGAGGAACCGCCTAAAAACGTTTATTTTATTCTTTTATGTAGGGATATTCAAAATGTTCTTGAAACGGTGATCAGCCGTGTGATCCGTTTTGATCTTCGCCCGCTTTCAGAGGACTCTGTCAGACGTTTTCTTGATGCTAATTACGGCGGTGAGACCGGCAAGTCGGTCGAGAAGACAAATGAGATAGTTAAATTCTCACGTGGATCTCTCGGTTGTGCTATTGATGCTGTTACTGCAGATTCGGAGCGGTACGGAGAGCTGATCGACGAGTACAGGATGCCGGAAAAGGTACTTTCTCTGCTGACTAAAAGATCTGAAAAGCTTCAGATCATAGATATAATAAACGGACTTTCCAAAGACAGACAATCGCTTGCGGCATTTTTTTCCGATATTGAATGTGCGGCAAGAGATATCATTGCATATAAGAGTTCCCGTGATGCTTCCAGAGAGTATTACATTACAGAGGACAGTGTCATGGAGGCATCAATGTCTCTTCCGCTCAGAAAGGTTTATATGATCGCTGTGTTATCAGGGGAAACAAGAGAACAGTGTCTTAGAAATACAAACATTCAGCTGCTTAAGGACAAGTATGTATCGGGTCTAATAAAGATCATCAATTCATAAGTTTATATAAATATTACAGAGGTTTTATTATGTACAAGAATTATAAAAAAAGAAAGCATAACGGCCGTCCCTCGACCGAACAGGTAAACGGAACTCCGGTCATCACCGAGGATATGGTCGTTGAAGAAGCTGTACCAGAAGAGGTTCCAGAAACAGTTGATGTTATCGGAGTAAAATTCAAGACCGCAGGAAAGGTATATTATTTTGATCCTAACGGTACAACCGCAGAGGTTGGTGACAATCTTATCGTTGAAACTGCCAGAGGTCTTGAATTCGGAGAGGCAGCAACAGCAAATAAAACCGTTTTATATTCCGAGATAGTTCCCCCTCTCCGTCCGGTCATTCGTCATGCGACCAAGGAGGACGAGCTTCGCCATCAGGAGAATATCAAGCGCGAGAAGGAAGCGTTCGACATTTGTGTCAAGAAGATCGCAGAGCATCAGCTTGAGATGAAGCTGGTTGAGGTTGAATATACATTTGATAACAATAAGCTCCTCTTCTACTTTACTGCGGACGGTAGGGTTGATTTCAGAGATCTTGTTAAGGATCTTGCTTCTGTTTTCAGAACCAGAATAGAGCTCAGACAGATAGGAATAAGAGACGAGGCAAAAATGCTTGGCGGTCTTGGAATTTGCGGAAGACCCTTCTGCTGTAAGAGCTTTCTTCCTGATTTCGTTCAGGTTTCTATCAAAATGGCAAAGGAACAGAATCTCTCTCTTAACTCTGCCAAGATCTCGGGTACCTGCGGCAGACTTATGTGCTGTCTGAGATACGAGCACGAGGTATATGAGGAGGAAATAAGAAAGACCCCGCGTCTTGATGCCATTGTAAGAACTCCCGACGGTATCGGAACTGTCTGTGAGACCAGTCCCTTGGTGGGAATGGTCAGAGTTATTCTTGATAACGATGACAAGACTGTCAAGAGCTATCACCGTGATCAGCTTACCGTTCTTAAGGTGGTTTCTCATAAAGATAGCAATGAAAAACAAGAAAATGAAATAAATGATTAAAAAACATTTGCATTTTTCATAAAGCTGTGTTATAATCTGTCTATAACCGAATGGAGGTGGAGAAAAATGGCATATAAGATTAACGAAGATTGCATCAATTGCGGCGCATGCAAGGACGAATGCCCTGTAGAGGCTATCGAGGAAAAGGACGATAAGATGGTTATCAAGGAAGACCTTTGTATCGATTGCGGCTCTTGTGCTTCCGTATGTCCTGTCGATGCTCCCAAAGCAGAATAATCAAGTCTGTTTTTCTTTAAAACGGAGCGCCATAGGGCGCTCCGCTTTATTTTATGGAGGAAATTAATGGATATTTGTTTTGCCCCTTCCCTCTCCGCTGATGAATGTATAGATAAAGTAAATGATAACTTAAAGCTGATACAAAATAACCGTTTTTTTAAGTTTGGAACAGATTCCCTTATGCTTTCCGCTTTCGTAGACAGAAAAAAACGTAAAAATATAGCTGAGCTTGGATGCGGCAGCGGTATAATTTCTCTCCTTCTCGCCTCTCGTGACCGTGCTGAAAAGATACACGCCATTGAGGTGCAGTCGTATTTTGCATCTCTTACAGATAGGAATATCCGGCTTAACGGTTTAAGCGATAAGGTATACGTATACGAAAAAAATGTCGTTGATGTAAAAGGTGATATTTTCGGTCATGAGGTGGATGCCGTGGTATCCAATCCACCGTATATGAAGATGACCAGCGGAAAACATAACGTGACTGAGGAAAAGCTGGCCGCAAGGCATGAGCTTTACGGAACGATAGACCAGTTTATTGCCTGTGCTGCACGTATAATCAAGCACGGCGGCGATCTTTTTATAGTATACAGACAGGACAGGCTTACAGATATTTTGGTATCTATGCGGAACAACCGATTTGAGCCGAAGCTGATAACATTTGTTCACCCCGATCCGCTTTCTCCTCCGTCATTTGTCCTTATCAAAGCAAAATACGGTGCGGCAGACGGCGGACTTAAGGTGTCAGAGCCTTTTTATATATATAACTCTACCATAAAAGACGGTGCTGAGAGACAGTACTCGGATAAGATGGTTTCCGTGCTTGAAAACGGGTATATGGCACCGTAAAACACAGAGTGAGGTAAAAAATGGAGGAAAAGAATTTCGTTTCCGATAGTACCCTTTATCTTGTTGCAACACCTATCGGAAATATGTATGATATATCGCTTCGGGCAATGGATGTTCTTCGCAGAGTTGACTTTATTGCTGCTGAGGATACCAGAGTGACAATGAAGCTGCTTCAGCGGCTTGAGATAAAGAAAGAGCTTGTAAGCTATTACGAGCATAATAAAAAGGAACGTGGTAACGAGATAGTCTATCGACTTCTTGCCGGAGAAAGCTGTGCTTTGGTCACAGATGCCGGAACTCCCGCAATAAGTGATCCCGGCGAGGATCTTGTCGCTCTTTGTGCAGAAAAAAACATTGATGTCGTCAGTATACCCGGCCCTTGTGCTGCGATAAATGCTTTGACGCTTTCTGCCCTCCCTACAGGCAAATTTGTTTTTGAGGGCTTTTTGCCGGTAAAGGGCAAGGAACGCCGTGACAGACTTGAATTTTTATCAAAGGAAGAACGGACGGTTTTACTCTATGAAGCTCCTCACAAACTCCTGGCTACTCTTTCCGATCTTTGTAAATACTTTGGCGGTGACAGAAGAATAACTCTTTGCCGTGAGCTCACCAAGCTGAATGAAGAGGTGATACGCACAACTCTTGACACTGTTGTTTCATTGTATTCCGAGAATCAGCCGAAGGGCGAATTTGTTCTTGTCATCGATGGAGCGGTAAGCATAAAGGATGAGGTGTCTGTTACTGATGATATGATCCTTGAAAGGATCGAAAAGCTGATATCAGAAGGAAATTCTTCATCTGATGCGGTCAAGTCCGCCTCAAAGGAATTTGGTGTTTCAAAGAACACGGTATACAGTCTATATTTATCATCAAAGCAATGATTTGTAATTGACAATTATTTACAAATATGATATTATATTTTTGTTACTAACTTTTGCGGAGGAAAACCATGAAGTCTACCGGAATGATCAGAAAAATAGATGAGCTCGGCAGAATTGTTTTACCTATAGAGATCAGAAAAAACTTAGACATAAAAGAAAAAGATGAGATAGAGATATTTGTAGAGGACAAAAGGATCGTTCTCCAGAAGCATGATCCTGCCTGTGTGTTCTGCGGAAGCTCTATTGATATGAAATACTATAAGGATAAACCGGTTTGCCGGGATTGTATTAACAAATTGACCAAAGAAATATAGCTATGCCAAAGCTCCCATCGAGGGGCTTTTTGCCTTTTTGAGCACTATTTATAAGTAGGTAAGAGATGAAAAAAATCCTTAAGTATGTATCTGAATATGCAGCACTTGTTGCAGTATCGATGATAATCAAGTTTACCGGAACAATAACCGAGCTGCTGATACCGTACATACTTCAGCATATTATAGATGTTATAATACCGCAGAAAAACTTTGAAAAAATACTTTTCTGGGGTGCCCTTATGCTGATGTGTGCCCTTTTGACGTTCGTGCTGAACGTTGTTGCCAATCGCGGTGCGTCCAAAGTCGCAAACAGTGTTATATATAACGTTAGACGCGATCTTTACCGCCATATTTTCTATATGTCCTGCAACGAGGTTGACCGTTTTACCGTTCCATCGCTGATCTCCAGAATTTCTTCTGATACCTATAATGTAAGAAATATGATCGGTATGCTCCTCAGAATCGGTATCCGTGCACCGATACTTATTATCGGCGGTGTGATAATGACTCTTGGTTTGGACCCGGTGCTTTCCTCTGTTCTTATTGCAACTATTCCTTTTATTGCCGTTCTGATTTTTTTCCTTTCAAGACACGGAATACCGCTTTATTCCTTTGTTCAGACCGGTGTTGATTCTCTTGTTCTTAAGGTCAGAGAGTTTTTCTCGGGAATCCGTGTAGTTAAGGCACTGTCACAGACCGAGACGGAAAAGAAAAGATTCGAAGAAATAAATGCCGATCTGTCAAAGCGTGAGACAAAAGCTACTGTAACTCTCGGAATTATCAATCCTGTTATTACGCTGATACTTAATATTGCACTTGCGATAATTATTCTGATAGGTGCATACAGAGTAAATGAGGGCCTTTCTGAAGCGGGAAAAATAATTGCCTTTATGTCATACTTTACTATAATAACTACTGCGATGACTACGGTGAACCGTATATTTATGAACTATACTAAGGGCAGTGCTTCCGCAAACAGAATAAGTGAGACACTTGAATCGGTATCGGATCTTAGGGTTTTGGAAAGAGATCACATTGAAACCGATGACCGTATAAGCTTTAGCAATGTATCGTTTACATACAGCGGACTCTCTTCAGATGCAAAGACTCTTGACAGTATAAATTTCTCACTCAAGCGCGGAGAGACGCTTGGTATAATAGGAGCAATAGGTAGCGGTAAAACTACCGTAATACAGCTTTTATTGCGGTTCTACGATGTATCTGACGGCGTGATACGAATAAACGGCGATGATATTCGTACAATACCGCTAAACGAGCTCAGAAAAAGGATCGGCATCGTTTTTCAGAATGATTTTCTTATGTCCGCAACAACCTCGGAAAATATAGATCTCGGTAGAGGACTTTCTGAGGAGGATATCTCTTTGGCTACCGTCATCGCCCACGCCGATGAATTCATTTCTCAAAAGGAAAATGGACTTAAGTATAAGCTTGAGTCAAGGGCGGCAAATCTCAGCGGCGGACAAAAACAGAGAATTCTTATTTCACGGGCATTTGCGGGAGATCCGGATATTCTTATCCTTGATGACTCTTCATCTGCGCTTGATTACAAAACCGACGCATTGCTCAGAGGTGAAATGAACCGCAGACTTACCGGCGCTACCAAGATAATTATTGCTCAGCGTATCAGCTCAATACGTCACGCAGATAAGATATTGGTGCTTGATAACGGAAAGGTCGGCGGATACGGGGACCATAGTTCCCTCCTTCGTGATTCGGAATTATACCGTGAAATAGCTAAAACCCAAGGGGAGGTGGAAGAATGATCGGACGTGATCCATTGTCTTACGCCTCAAGACCCAAAGTAAAGAAGTCGAGAACACTTCTCCGTATCAGTAAGTACCTTTGGAGATATAAACTGTTTGTAATTTTAGCACTCTTCTTGTCTATTATCTCAAATGTTCTTGCTCTGATGGCTCCAAAGCTGTCAGGACTTGCAATTGATGCTATTTCTCCCGGAAAAGGAAATGTGCTGTTTGATAAAGTTTTATATTACGTAGTTATGATAATAATCTGCTACGTGGTATCGGCGGTATTTTCCTATCTTCTGACGGTAATAATGGTCGTTCTCGGCCAAAGGATAACACGGTCTATGCGCCGGGATGTTTTCAATAAGCTTACTTCCCTGCCTGTCGGCTTTTTTGACGTTCATCAGGCCGGTGATATGATAAGCCGTATATCTTATGATATCGATATGGTAAACACTTCTCTTTCTCAGGATTTTCTGACTTTATTCACAAGCGTTATTACCATAATCGGTGCATTTATAAATATGGTCATAATATCGCCTGTGATGTTATCGGTATTTCTTGTCACTATTCCTCTGTCCATACTGTTTACCCTCAAAAAAACGAAGAAACTGCATCCGCTTTACCGCAAACGCTCTTATGCTCTTGGCTCTCTTAACGGATATGTTGAGGAGACGATAACAGGTCAGAAGACGGTCAAGGCTTACGGGACCGAGGATAAGTTTATTGAATCCTTTGATAAATATAACAGTGATGCTACTGCTGCATGTCAGGATTCCGACTATCAGGGAACGGTCGTTGGACCGTCCGTTAATTTGATCAATAATATCTCGATTTCACTTATAAGTACCTTTGGTGCTGTGATTTATCTGCTTGGTATGCTTAAGCTTGGCGACATTTCTGCATTTATTCTGTTTTCCAGAAAGTTTGCCGGACCTATCAGTGAGATATCGACCATATTTAACGAGCTGCAGTCAGCTATAGCTGCTGCGGAGAGGGTGTTCGGGCTACTTGATGAGCCGGACGAAACTGCAGACGCACCGGATGCTGAGGTTTTAGGTGACGTGTGCGGAAATGTTGAATTCAGAAACGTAAGCTTCGGCTATACAGAAGATACACTTATACTGAAAAACATTAGCTTTACTGCCTCAAAGGGTGAACAAATCGCAATCGTTGGCCCCACCGGAGCCGGAAAAACGACAATAATTAATCTTCTTATGCGTTTTTACGACGTGAATGACGGTCAGATATTTATTGACGGTAATGAGATACGTTCAGTTACCCGCGACAGCCTGAGGAAAGCCTTTACAATGGTACTTCAGGACACCTGGCTGTTTGAAGGAACGATCGCCGACAATATTTCTTACGGAAATGGAAACGTTCCTCTTGATAAAATTAAAGAAGCGGCTCGTACTGTTGGCATAGACAAGTATATCGAATCACTTCCCGGCGGATATAATGCTTCTGTAACCGATAACGGAATAAATATCTCAAAGGGACAAAAACAGCTGCTTACAATAGCAAGGGCAATGATAAGCGATTCCAAAATGCTTATCCTTGATGAGGCTACTTCAAACGTAGATACAAGAACTGAAGAAAACGTTCAGAGAGCTATGCGTAAGCTGATGGAGGATAGGACCTGCTTTGTTATTGCTCATCGTCTGTCAACCATAAAAAATGCAGACAAGATCATCGTTATTGACGGCGGAAGGATAGTTGAGTGCGGCACGCACAAAGAACTTATTGAGGCCGGCGGTACTTATGCCGCTATGCATGCTTCCCAGTTTATGTAAGGTTTATTGATTTTTCATCTGCGAATAATATATTCGGAGGTGAAGCTATGAAAAACAAAGATTTAAGAGAAAAATCTCCTTCTCCGGCACCGGAAGATGCTTTCCTTGTTAATCCGGTAGCAAGTGCAACAGATGTAACGGGATACGCACCGGTAATTCCTATAAGCGACGCAGAAGCCGAAAGCTACGGCGAGCTTTTTGATGTTCCTTGCATCGCATCTAAAAAGGTAGAAAAAGAACTCACTCACGTTTTACCGGGTAAAAGAAAATAAAGACAAGGTACCCCAAAAGTTAGATGCTTTTGGGGTACCTATCTTGTCTTCACATATTATATTTTTGCAGCAGTTCTTTGAATCTCGGTAGCTCGAATAGCACTTCAAACGCAGGTCTTGCATAAATCATTCTCAAATAGTGTTGAACGTCATATTTTAAGTTTATTTTGTGAACGTCGTAGTACGGGGACACGCCAAGGATAAGCGATTTTGACTTGTTATCCTCGCGTGATGAATACTCGCGTCTCTTTTCCACATAATCAAACATTTTTTCAAGCCAGCCGATAGCCTCGTTATATTTTTCCATTCCTGAATATAGTTCAGCTATTCTTTGACAAATTGTCGCCAATGTATCATGTGGATATTCAAACTCTCCCTCTTCTCCCGCAGCGTTGAATATGTCAATGCTTTTAAGATACACGGCTATTGCATCCTCGGGTCTTCCCATCTTCTTGTACACACGAGAAAGGCTACCTATTGAATTTCCGATGTCATTAAGAGCAGACGCAACGTTTTTACGACGTCTGTCAATGCTACCCTCAATATCCCCTTCCATTGCCAAGATATATGCCTCAAATCTGCCCTGTGTCTCTTTATGATCGGGGACTTTTGCCGCTTCTTCGTGTGCGGCAGTAAAAGTCCCGACGTAGCAATATGCATATATTAAAGCCTCGCGAGCGTATATGTCGGTATTCCCCGTCATCTCAAGAAGTCTTTGTGCCAATCGGATCACCGTCTCAGCGGCAGGAATGAGCATTTCGGCTCTCTCTTTATCTTTCTCTCTGCGTCGGAAGTGGGAAATCATAATCCACTTACCATGCTTCAAAGTATATCTTAAGAGAGTTTCGTTGTTTGGGTAAAGTTTTACTGCATCAAGCAGTTTAGGATAATTATCAAGTATAGAAACATCAGATTCCTCAACGTCAGAAATTATTTTTTCCACGTTCTCATCTTCATCGCACTCATAGGCAAACAAAACGTCGGTAGAAACGCCGAACACGCGAGCAATCGGGACTATCTGGGATACGTCAGGCATACCTATATCATTCTCCCATTTTGAAACAGCCTGAAAACTGACTCCCACCTTCTCTGCAAGAACTTCTTGAGTATATCCACGTTCTTTACGAAGGCTTTTAATTATTTTACCCATAGATTGTGTCATAGATATCACTCCTTAATTTTTTGTTTTTCGGTACCGTGTATGTATTATCGCACAAAATCAAAAGAAAATAAAGCAACTAAAAAATGAAATGAACTCTACTTAAAAGCGAATTTTACGAAAAAGCTCGCTATTAAGAAAAGCCACCCTCATAGGTGGCTCTCTCATCAAGCTGGACAAGGCACAAATCTGACGACTTGTGCCTTGTGTTTTAATTATAATTTTTAAGCTGTTTTTAGAAATTAAGCTTGAGATTAGTGCCGGATATTCCTATGTATCCGTTCTCGGGAGTAGCGTCCTTGTGCCAGATTACCCACTTGTTGTGACCGATAATACGCTTGTCGGCAGGAGTAAATCCAAGGGGACCGTTAGTATTCTTCATAAGCACAACTACAGAATAGAAGCCGTCTTCATTTGTCTGGCAGGGACAGTAATGAAGAGTATCATTGTAAAGCTCAATAGCAGTTCCCACGGGTACAAAGAAAGCCTTTACATCGTCTGAAGAAAAGATACCGTCTTTGATATCTGACAGTCTGCCGAGGAAAACAAGCATATCGGTTGCCGCAATATTGATCTCGGTACATTTGTGATACTCAAGAGCGTCAAGCATTACGTTATAGCCCCAGCAAAGGCCTATCTGTATATCCATACCGCCGAAATACTCATTCTTAAGTGTCTCAAAGCAGTCAGCCGCCTCAAGTTCAGCGATAGATGCTGTATATGAAGAGCCGCTTTCGGGTTTCTTTATCTCAAGTGCTTTGGTGATAACATCTTTTGCATCAAAACCGGTCATTACTTCACCGTACTCGTTAAATTCCGGATCGTTTACAGAGTACACTTTGATTTCGGGATTAATTTTCTTAAGCTTGTTGATCATATAAGAAATCTCCTCATTTTTCTGAATTTAATTCAGTATACCATAATTATGAGCTGATTTCAATAAAATGGATGATAAATTATTAATCTTTATTTTTATGTTTGACGGTTTTGATATTGATTTAATTTAATTAAAGTTGTATAATACTAAAATAAATATAATTTTCGGGAGATATGATCAAATGTTTGATGTTGCAATAATCGGTGCAGGTGTTGTGGGCGGAATGATCGCACGCAAGCTCTCCGGTTATGATCTCAGTATTTGTCTTGTTGAAAAGGAAAGTGACGTAGCAATGGGTGCTACAAAGGCTAACAGCGCGATAATCCACGCCGGATTTGACGCTGTGCCCGGATCTCTCAAGGCTAAGCTTAATGTTCGCGGTTCAGTTATGATGGAGACGGTCGCACGTGAGCTTGGAGTAAAATACAGAAGAAACGGTTCTATGGTGCTGGCTTTTAATGACGAAGAAAAGGTAACACTCGAAACATTGCTTGAACGTGGCGAGAAAAACGGCGTTGAGGGATTGCGGATAATCGATTCTGATGAGCTTCATCAGCTTGAACCGAGAATCGCAGATGAAGTGAAGTATGCCCTTCTTGCTCCGACAGGTGCAATAATCTGTCCTTATGAGCTTGCTATTGCTGCAGTAGGAAACGCAATGGATAACGGCTGTGAGCTTAAGACGGAATTTAACGTCAAATCTATTTCCGACAAGGGTGATCACTATCTGATATCAGACGGTAAAAACGAGATAAGCGCACGCTTTGTTGTAAATTGTGCAGGTGTTCACTCTGATGATATTGCTGCTCTTGTAGGTGACAGTTCTTTCACTGTTACTCCGAGACGCGGTGAGTATATGCTTGTTGATAAAGAGTTTGGCTGTGTTGTTGACCACACGCTTTTCAGAGTTCCCTCGAAAATGGGTAAAGGAATACTCGTGTCTCCTACAGTAGACGGTAACCTTCTTCTCGGTCCTACGTCTGAGGATATAGAAGATAAGAGTGACGTATCAACTACGGCCTCAGGTCTTGATACTATTCTTACAAGTGTTTATGAAACAATAAAGAATCCTCCTTCAAGGTCGGTTATTACTTCATTCTGCGGTCTCCGCAGTACACCTGATACCGGTGATTTTGTTATAAATATCCCTGCTGATAGGTTTGTAAATGCTGCCGGTATCGAGTCTCCCGGGCTTTCCTCCTCTCCTGCTATAGCGGAATACGTAGCTGAATTGCTTTGTGATGCTGGACTCGTTATGGAAAAAAAGGAAAATTATAATCCTATTCGTGAGCCTTCGCATAAATTCAGAGAAATGTCTCCTGAAGAAAAGAACCGGTTTATTGCAGAGAATCCTGCATACGGCAGATATATATGCCGCTGTGAGGAAGTATCCGAGGGTGAGATTATTTCTGCTATACACACCAATCCCCCGGCACGCGATCTTGATGCGGTAAAAAGACGTACCCGCAGCGGTATGGGGCGTTGTCAGGGCGGTTTTTGCTCTCCTTCAATTGTAAGCATTCTTTCGAGAGAGCTTGGAATCCCGTTTGAGAAGGTAACCAAAAACGGCGAGGGCTCTATCATAAACTTTGAGAGGACAAAATAATGA
The DNA here is from genome assembly GCA_017408535.1 of Clostridia bacterium. Classification (GTDB taxonomy): domain Bacteria; phylum Bacillota; class Clostridia; order Oscillospirales; family CAG-272; genus RGIG2161. The sequence continues at coordinate 1,713 of JAFQUL010000082.1, read as the reverse complement.
TAAAGGCAGATCTGGCTATAATCGGTGCGGGTCCTGCGGGAATGAGCGCAGCCGTTGCCGCAAGAAAAAAAGGAATCGAGAGTATTCTCCTTCTCGACCGCAACCCATTTCTCGGTGGAATCCTTGAACAGTGTATACACAACGGATTTGGCCTTCATAAATTCAAGGAAGAGCTCACCGGCCCGGAATATGCTTATAAGTATTCAAAACAGGTAGAGGAGCTTGGTATAGAATATAAGCTTGGTACTATGGTCCTTGACGTTACCCCGGACAAGACAGTCACTGCTGTAAACGAGAGAGACGGAGTGTTCTCTGTTCAGGCTAAAGCGGTTATACTTGCAATGGGCTGCAGAGAAAGAAGCAGAGGTGCGCTTAACATATCCGGAACACGTCCTGCGGGAATATTTACTGCAGGTACTGCTCAGAAATACGTTAATATAGACGGATATCTTCCTGGTAAAAAGGTGGTTATTCTCGGATCCGGTGATATCGGTCTGATCATGGCAAGGCGAATGACTCTTGAGGGCTCTAAGGTTGAGGCTGTGTGTGAGCTTATGCCATACAGCGGAGGACTTACAAGAAATATCGTCCAGTGTCTTGATGATTTCGGTATTCCGCTTCTTCTCAGCCATACTGTTACAAAGATCCACGGCGACAAGAGAGTTACCGGTGTTACAATTTGCGAGGTTGATGATAATAGACGACCTATTCCGGGAAAAGAGCGTTATATTGAATGTGATACCCTGCTCCTCTCAGTTGGTCTTATTCCTGAAAACGAGCTTTCAAAGAAGGCGTCCGTTACTCTTGATCCCATTACGTCAGGTGCTGTGGTCAACGGAAACAGAGAGACAACTGTTCCCGGCATTTTTGCTTGCGGAAACGTTCTTCACGTACATGACCTGGTTGATTTTGTGTCAGACGAGGCGGAGATCGCAGGTAATGCGGCCGCGGATTATATAATGGGTAAAAATGTACAGTCCTCTAAGAGAATAAAGCTTTCTGCAGGTTTTGGTGTCAGATACACAGTTCCGCAGATAGTTGATGCTGCCGAGGATACAAAAGTATTCTTCAGAGTTACGGATGTGTTCAGAAAGGCAAAGATTCTTGTTAAGGACGGCGACAGAACAGTTCTCTCTCTTAAGCGGGAGCACTGTGCACCCGGAGAGATGGAAAGTGTTCTTCTGAAAAAGACAGATATTGAGTCTATTGCCGGAGATAATATCGATATTCTGCTTGAGGTGGAGGAGTAAAATGTCTGAGAAGAAAATAATATGTACCGTATGCCCCAAAGGATGCAGAATAACGGTAATTCTAAATGACGGCATAATTGAGAGCATAGAGGGTAATATTTGCGCCAGAGGCAAAAAATACGCCTCTGACGAGGCCACAGAGCCGCGCAGAGTATTGACTACAACTGTCAGAGCCGGTGAAGTAATGCTTTCCGTCAGATCAACCTCTGCACTGAAAAAAGACAGAATGTTTGATTATATGAAGACTATAAACACTACAAAGGTAAGCGGTCCGGTTTCGATCGGTGATGTTATAATCAAGAACATTGACGGTGAAGGTACAGATATCATTGCTACAAAAAACATTAAGTAATAAAATAGACTACTCCCCGAAAAATAGACAGTGACAAAAAGAACCTCTTGTTGTAGAATATAACTACAACAGGAGGTTTTGTCATGTCAAGAAAATACACGAAAATGGAAG
>JAFQUL010000081.1 GCA_017408535.1 Clostridia bacterium | reverse complement strand
GGGGACGTCGCCCACTACAAGTTTGATATATATTTTCAAAATGTGATGAAACTCTGTAGGGACAGGCGTCCACGACTGTCCGCAGGTTGCCCGGGGGTTAATTCTTTATTTTATCCCACATAACCCCGGGCGGATTGTATATCCTCCCGCAGGTTGTTAAGAATTAAAATTTATATTTCCCCCGCAGGCTGCCCGGGTTTTGATCCTGCATTTCACTCGGGCAGAGATCCTTTTTCCCCGGCTTTTTCTTACCCGGACTTGTATTTGACGGTAAAATGTAGTATAATAAATCATCACTCAGAAAAAGAGGAAATTAAAGTGTCAAAGATTCTTTGGGTATTTTTTATATCAATGATTCCGCTGATCGAGCTGAGAGGTGCCATTCCCGCCGGTACGGCAATGGGACTCCCGTTTTGGCTGAATTTTGCTATATGTGTCGTTGCAAATATGATCCCCGTGCCTTTTATCCTTATCCTTATCAGAAAAATACTGCACTTCATGCAGAACTGCAACGTGAAGTTTTTCAGAAAGGTCGCCGACTTCGTTATCCGAAAGGCTGAGAAGAACAAGGGCAAGATAACGAAATACGCTACTCTCGGTCTCTTTCTGTTCGTTGCGATCCCTCTTCCCGGAACGGGAGCGTGGACGGGCGCTCTTGTTGCCGCAATGCTTGAGATGAAGTTTAAGCATGCGATCATTTCCATCGCCCTCGGTGTGCTTTTGGCCGGTGTTATCGTTACCGCCATCAGCTACGGCGTTCTTGGTTTTTTGTCTTTCCTTCTTTAATTGTGAACTTTTTATTATAGCACTTGAAAAATGCATATATATATGATATAATAATCTTAACTTATCAAGAGTGGCTGAGGGACAGGCCCTGTGAAGCCCGGCAACCTGCCGACATAGGTCGGTAAGGTGCCAATTCCCGACAGATGAGTATATGAAGATCATCAGCCTCGGGAATGCCCCGAGGCATTTCTTTTTTAAGCAGATCACTTTGTAAAATAATCGAAAGGATATAAATGATATGAGAAAGCTTTTTACCTCTGAGTCGGTTACCGAAGGACATCCCGACAAAATATGCGATCAGATCTCTGACGCGATACTTGACGAAATACTCCGCCAGGATCCCATGGCACGTGTTGCCTGCGAGACCACCTGCACCACCGGTATTGTATACGTAATGGGTGAGATCACTACCCACGCAGTAGTTGATTTTCAGAACGTAGTAAGAGAGACCGTTCGTGAGATCGGCTACGACCGTGCAAAAGACGGCTTTGACTGCGATACCTGTTCTGTTCTCAGCTCAATCCACGGTCAGTCCCCCGACATTGCTCTCGGTGTTGACAAGTCCGCTGAGGCAAAGAGCGGTGAGAGCACCGACAGCTATGACACCGGTGCCGGCGACCAGGGTATGATGTTCGGTTACGCTTGTGACGAGACTCCCGAGCTTATGCCTCTTCCCATCTCTCTTGCACACCGTCTGGCTCTTCAGCTTACCAAGGTACGTAAGGACGGCACTCTCTCCTATCTCCGTCCCGACGGAAAGACCCAGGTAACCGTTGAGTACGATGACGACAAGCCTGTAAGGATCGACGCTATCGTCGTTTCCTCTCAGCACGGCGACGAGGTAGAGCTTGAGACTATCCGCCGCGACGTTATCGAGCACGTTATCACCCCCATCGTTGATCCCGAAATGATAGACGAGAACACCAAGATCTTCGTTAACCCCACCGGTCGCTTCGTTGTAGGCGGTCCTCAGGGTGACAGCGGTCTCACCGGACGTAAGATCATCGTTGATACATACGGCGGATACTCCCGTCACGGCGGCGGTGCCTTCTCCGGTAAGGACCCCACTAAGGTTGACAGAAGCGCATCCTACGCAGCACGTTACGTTGCAAAGAACGTAGTAGCCGCAGGTCTTGCTACCAAGTGTGAGGTACAGATCGCATACGCTATCGGTGTTGCTAAGCCTGTATCCGTTATGATCGACACCTTCGGCACCAACAAGGTAGACGAGGAGAAGATCTCCGAGGCTGTCAGCAAGTGCATCGACCTTCGTCCTGCAGCCATCATCGAGCGCTTTGATCTTCGCCGTCCTATCTACAGACATCTTGCGGCTTACGGCCACATGGGCAGAGAGGATCTTAAGGCTCCGTGGGAGAATCTTGATATGTCTATCGAGCTTCGCAAGTTTTTTGAGAACTGATAATCAAAGCGGACTATAATTCTCCCGGGGAGAACCTTGATATGTCTATCGAGCTCCGCAAGTTTTTTGAGAACTGATAACGGTTAATATTTAAGAACAGAACGGCTCCGATGAGCATACCCTGTAACCGAGGAATAGCATTTTCGGAGGTTGGGTATGAGCATCGGAGTCTTTTTTGAAATAATAATAAGCGCCCTCTCTGTCATAGGGGCGTATTCCGTGATCCTTGAGCTGTTCAAGCTTGTTTTTATAAAAAACAGATACGTGATAGCTGTAAGGGGAGACGGAGAGAAGGGGATCACTGACCGCGTTTTTCTTGCGGGCAGGCTGGCACGTCACTGTACCGGTGCCGAGCGGCGGGCGGTGATACTGCTGACAGATGAGGAGACGGCCGCCGACCTTGACGGAGTGGCGGCAGAGGTATACGTAAAGCGTAAATGAGGATAAAATGAACGGAAAACAGGATAAGATAATTGCATACAGCGGTACCGTCGAGGACGTTATATACACCAATGAGGAGAACGGCTACAGCGTTTTCGTCATTGAGAGCGATACCGATGAAATAATAACCGCAGTGGGAACTATCCCATATATCAGGGAGGGGGAGCTGCTGACGGTATACGGCAGTTGGACTCACCACTCTGTATACGGCAGGCAGTTTTCCGTTGACTCCTATGAAAAAAGGATGCCCGCAGACGAGGCGTCGATACTCAGGTATCTTTCCTCGGGGGCGGTAACGGGCATCGGACCCAAGACCGCAGAGCGTTTTGTGGAATGATACGGCACCGAGTCCTTTGATATAATAGAAAACCGCCCGGATTGGCTTGCCGAAATACCGGGCATATCAAAGAAAAAGGCTGAGAGCATCAGCGAGAGCTTCCGCCTTCAGGCAGGAATGAGAAGCGTTATGATGTTCTGCCGTGAGTTCTTCGGACCTAACACCTCGGTGAAGATATATAAAAAGTGGGGCGCGGCGGCGGTGGACGTTATCCGTGCCAACCCCTACAGACTTTGCAGTGAGATAAACGGTATCGGCTTTGAAAAGGCGGATACCGTTGCCACCGCCGTGGGGTACTCACGAGACTCTATTGAGAGGGTAAAGAGCGGCGTCAAATATATTCTGTCGCTTAACGGTCAGCGCAACGGCCATACCGCTATCCCACGTGACAAGCTGGCGGCGGTGTCCGCACAGCTTCTCTGTGTGGATCTGTCTCTGGCGGCAGAGGTAACTGACGGTATGATAGCTGAGGGCGAGCTTATCACTCTCTCCTCCGGCGAGGGAGAACCTCTGGTATTTACCGCCAGAAGCTACAGGGCAGAGAAGTACTCCTCTGACAAGCTGAGTCTCCTCGCACGGCTTAACCGCCCGGTAGATGAAAATGAGATCCGCCTGCTTATCGAGAAGATAGAGATAGGCGAGAATATCAGATATGCGGACAAGCAGAGAGAGGCCATCTCCTGTGCTCTTTCCGAGGGTGTGTTCATACTTACCGGCGGCCCGGGAACAGGTAAGACCACGGTAGTCAAGGCGCTCATCAGCATATTCAGCGATATGGGTATGCGTGTTGCACTCACCGCCCCCACCGGCCGTGCGGCAAAACGAATGTCAGAGGCCACCTCAGAGGAGGCAAAGACGATACACCGTCTCCTTGAGATGAACTACAGCGACGAGGAGGAGCCCCGCTTTATGCGGGGCGAGAATAATCTCCTTGAGGAGGACGTTATAATCGTTGACGAGGTGTCGATGATAGACGTTTTCCTGCTTGAGGCTCTTCTCAGAGCGGTAAAGAACGGCGCAAAGGTAGTGCTGATAGGTGACTCCGATCAGCTTCCCTCAGTGGGGGCAGGAAACGTGCTCTCCGATCTTATCGCATCCGGAAAATTCAAAACGGTCCGGCTTGACGAGATATTCCGTCAGGAGGACAGCAGTCTTATCGTTTACAACGCACACAGGATAAACCGCGGTGAGTACCCCGAGACGGGGGACAAGTCAGGCGACTTTTTTCTTCTCCGCAGATATAAGGATTCAGATGTAGCGGCAACGGTGGTGGACCTGTGCGTCAACCGCCTGCCGAAGAAATACGGAGAGGACGTATTCTCACGTATACAGGTCATCTCCCCCTCACGCAAGGGAGAGGCGGGAACGGAAAATCTTAACTCTCTTATCCAGGCGGCGGTAAATCCCCCCTCCGAGCGTAAGCCTGAGAAAAATCTCTATAACCGTGTCTTCAGAGTAGGCGACAGAGTAATGCAGACCAGAAACGACTACGATCTCGAGTGGGAGAAGGACGGACGGAGAGGTGCGGGTATCTTTAACGGCGATATCGGTATCATCGAGGATATGGACTATATCGACGAGGCTATCCTCATCAACTTTGACGGCAGATACGTGACCTATGATTTTTCCCAGACGGACGAGCTTGACCACGCATACGCAATGACGGTGCACAAGAGCCAGGGAAGTGAATACCCGATAGTTATCATTCCTATGGGTAGCTTCGCCCCCCAGCTGAAGAGCAGAAATCTCCTTTACACAGCGGTTACCCGTGCAAAGGAAATGGTGATAATTGTTGGCGACCCGGAGGTTGCAAAGGAAATGGTGGACAATGACCGCCATGCCAAGCGGTACACGGGACTTGAGCTATTACTGCGTGAGGGTGACAGATAATGGGAGAGTTATTCGGATTTCTCCTTGACCGCATCTTTCCGTCAAAATGTGCTTGTTGCGGCGAGATAACGGGGAAATACAAGGGCAGCTCCGCCCTCTGCGCCAACTGCAGAGAAAAATGGGAGTTATCCAAGCGCCGCCGCTGCCGCGTATGCGGTATGGCGGTGACAGACTGCCTCTGCGGAGAGGGAGAGATGTATCTCTCGGGAATACGCGACCATCTGAAACTGGTGTTTTACGATGGCGGCGGAGACACGGCGGCAGGAATAATTTACTCCCTCAAGCGGGGAAGGAACAGAAGAGTCAGCCGCTTTGTTTCAGAGGAATGTGCCGACCGACTTATCGAGTATCTTTCCGCCCGTGGGATAGACCCGGCATCCGTCACTCTCACCTATCCTCCGAGAACAGAGGAGGAGCGGAGAAG
>JAFQUL010000012.1 GCA_017408535.1 Clostridia bacterium | reverse complement strand
GTGTAAGTAATACCGGCTCTGCCGCAGTTATGCCTGAGGGTGCGTACTGGGCAGTGTCTGACGAAACTATTGGCTCTATTACCGCTGACGGTGTATTTACCAGCGGTCTTGAAGCGGGTACAGTTGACGTGCAAATAAAGACTGCAGACGGTACCGTGGTCGGAAAGAAGACCATAAACGTGGTAGCACCAGATAAGCTGGTATTTACAAAGGATATTCTTAACGCTATCTACGGAGAGCCTACCAAGCTGCCCCTTGAGGCAAGCTATAAGGGTAATCTGGTGCTCTTTAAGAGCAGTGATATAATCGCGGCAGGTAACGTTATCGGTGCTATTACAAGTGAGGGTGACGTTATTACCGCTCTCGAGTCCTCCGGTGTCCGTGCACTGAGAATTACTGCGGCGCTTGCATCTGATGATGCTGTAAATGCTGTGATCAAGGCTAATTTCTATAAGCCGGGTGAGTCATCCTTTGACTTTGACAATGTTACCTACGGTGACCGTGAGTTTGCATGGCTCAGAGAGCTTAGCAACTCTGAGACCTTTGACGGTTCTACCTTCTATACCGTTGACACCTCTGAGGGACATACCCTTAAGTACACCTTCGCTATAGATATGACCGAGATCCAGATCCCGGAAAAGCTCAATGACATTATTTATATGCTTCCCGGTGCTGATACCGGTGCGACCGCCTGGGATTTCCTTCTTCAGCTTGCCGAGCGTGTAAGCGTGCTCAGTGAGGTGCGTATTACCGCGCAGTTTGACCCTGATCTTGAGATAGATATCTCAGAGCTTACCGTAGTAAACGAGTATTTCTATCTGAGAGACGCTCAGCTTGACGATAATAACAAGCTGACTATCATCTGCGGCTGGGTTGACCAGACTGCATCAATAAATCCCGCCACCGCTAACCCCATGTGTATTCTTAACGGTATCGTCGGTACCCCAAAGGCAGATGCAGGTGATACCGTAGCTATCGTTAACTCCGGTAACATCAGCTACAATATCTTCCTCCGTGCATCTTCTCTTTACTCCTTTGCGTGTAGCCCTACAAATCAGGAAAAGTTCGGACTTATCCCCTTTGACAACCCCGACGTTATTATAAACGGCGGCACAGAGAAGGGTGCATCCTTCGGCAGCGTATACGCTACATTTAACGATAATATCTCTCTTGTACGTACCGACCGTAACGGCTGGTATAACTTTGACAGCCAGCTTTACTACTACGTAGATAATAAGCCCATCGCGGCAGGTATTCACCTTCTTCCTTCCTTTGAGGATCCGTCGGTCAAGCTCTATTATGAGTTCACCGACAATGGTGCTCTTGTCAGCAGCCATACCGGTTTTATCGGCTCCGGCGACAACCTTAAGTACGCTCTTCTGGGTGTACCTCAGACCGGCTGGATAACGGTAAACGAGGCTGACGGCAGTGAGGCCTTCTACTACTTCAGCCCCACGACCTATAACGCAGTCAACGGTGAACAGATCGTTGATAACGGGTTCAAGGCTCTCTTTGTTGATTACAAGTGTGTCCGCGGCGAGCTTATTGAGAACGCAAACGGTCTCCGTTACCGTTTCGGCGGTGCGTGGCAGCGTAACCAGTGGATAGAGTACGAGGGTAAGTATTACTACTTCCATAATAATTACTATGCTCTTAATGCGAACAGCGAGGAGCATAAGTTCTGGATCAGAAATATTAAGGGTGACGATGCGCAGGAATACCACATCTTTGATGAGAACTGTGTATGGCGCAACGATATGACCGGCATATACTACGATGACGGCGGCCTCTGCTTCATCCGTAACGGTGTCCGTGTTGCTGAGGCGGGAATCGTATATCTCGGCGGTAATTACTACTACTTTATGAGTAACACCCGTCCCGTTATTTCCGGTAGCTACTGGCCTACCGAAAAGCTCGCAAACGGTCTTGTTCCCGGTAACAAGCAGTATTTCTTTGACGAGTACGGCAGAATGACCAACGTTCCTGCTACCGCCGCCGGAGTCCCCGACGGTAACGAGGGCAAGAACGGAGTATATACCGAGGCAGACGGTACTCTCGGTTACTATATCCACGGTGCAAAGAGATTCAATATGGGTCTCGTTGAGCTGACCGACGACGTATATATCTACGTTGATCGTTACGGTGCACTTGCTGTAGGTGAGTGTGAGGTTACTAAGACCAACGGCCTCCTTACAGCGGGTACCTACACCTTTGATGAGAACGGCAGATATACTCCCGCTCCCGATATTCCTGACGAACCTGATGAACCTGACGTGCCTGTAGATCCTGATAACAAGAATGGTATCATCGAGGAAAACGGTGTTCTCTATTACTATATTGACGGTGTTCTCGCAGAGGGTGCAGGACTTGTTGAGGTAGAGGAGGGTGTGCTCATATACGTCCGTGCCGACGGCAGACTTGCACTCGGTCTCTACTGGCCTACCGTTACCAACGACCTTCTTCCTCTCGGCAAATACGATTTCGGCGATAACGGAAAATATACCATTATCGGTAACGAGTGGGGCGAGGAAGATGACGGCGGAGACGTGGATACTCCCACAGAGCCCGAGGTGCCCGACACCACTCCCAAGAACGGTATCGTCGAGGAGGACGGTGTATACTACTACTATATCGACGGTGTCAAGGCATACTGCTACGGTCTCCTTGAGATAGAGGACGGTGTATACATTTACGTTCGTTCCAACGGTCAGCTGGCTACCGGCTCTTACTGGCCCACCAATATGATCGAGGCTTATCTCCCCAAGGGACTTTACGACTTCGGTGAGGACGGCAGATATATTGCCGAGGACAGCGAGAGCGACACCCTCAAGAACGGTATCGTAGAGGAGGACGGTGTTCTCCGCTACTACGTTGACGGCAGAGTTGCCTACGGTGCCGGACTTATTGAAATAGAGAAGAACGTATATATCTACGTTCGTTCAAACGGTGTACTTGCCACCGGCAAGTACTGGCCCACTAACTCAAACGGTCTTCTTTCCCCCGGTGTCTACAACTTCGGTACCGACGGTAAGTACGTAAAGGGTTGACCGGCTTATATATTAATATCATATCTATATTAAAATATTAAAATAAAAACATCACAGATGACTTTAAGGTGTCCCGGACCCTGGAACATTCCGGGTGCGGGACACCGCCTTTTTTGGGGAATACGAGCTTTAGTCGCGTGTTTCAGAAAGGAATTAATTAATGAAAAATTTTCTTAAAAGATCGTTATCTCTTCTTTTGACGGTCTTAATGATATATTCCCTCGTTCCGGCGATGGCTGTGACAGCAGAGGCGGCAACAATAACAGGATTGTCGGATACAACGATCGGACTTAATGGTACAACATCAAGATGGACTGTCGGATCAAATAGCCTTACGGGCTCTGTTACCGGATCGAAGTTTCTTTCATATTATCTTGATGCTTCAGAAACCTTGACGATCAAGAACAATAAGGGAGCTACAGCTTTATTATCATTTGACTTTTCTGTAAGCGGTAATTTTGCTGTTGGTAGCTCAGTAACTGTCAACGGTACAGAATATACTGCAGCAGGGTCTCACAGTATTAATAATTTAGAACTTGCTAATGGTGGTACAGTAACTATTAAGCTTTCTGCGGACAGATGTAATGCATCGAATGGAGCAAATACGGTTAATATTTCGATAACAAATATTAGTCTTGTTTTAGATACTCGTGTAACTGCTACGTTTGTTGCGCCTGATTATGGTAGTTATACTGTAAGCTACGGCGATATCACAGAGACTATTTCGGCCGGAACTGCAGCAAAGGAAATTGTGAATCAGTCAAATGTTCAGTATACTTTGACTGCAATTCCCGGAAACGGATATAAATTTGTCGGATGGTATAACGTAACAGACGGAAAGTATATCAATTTCGATACTGTATATAAAGTTGGTTTTGATACAGAAATTGAATTAAAACCTATAAT
>JAFQUL010000080.1 GCA_017408535.1 Clostridia bacterium | reverse complement strand
TGACTATATCGAACTTTATTACAATTCAGATAGATTGCATTCCGGCATTGATTATTATGCTCCTAATCATTTTTTCACTCTTCTATCTGTCCATTAATCTTGACAAGTTTCGAACAAAATGAAACGACAATCTTCTGTCGAAAATTGTCGTTTCTTTTTGGTGGAGGCGGCGGGAGTCGAACCCGCGTCCGAAAATCTCTTGATACAGCTTTCTCCGGGTGCAGTTTATCTATTAGGATTCCCGAGTGGTATCCCCGGTAAACAGGGTATACCGTCGGTAGCTTTTTTCTTCATGACAGCTTCAAAAGCTAAAGGGCTGTGCACGTTCACCGCTGAAATGACACCCGAACGTGAGCCGCGATACTCTCACGCAGGATGGCTGCACTTAGGCAGCGATAGCTACTTTATTGTTAGCGTTTAATTTTAAGTTTGGATATTTTTAAGAGGTCATCCATCTCTACCCGCTTACCGTACCTCAAAATCCCCGTCGAAACCTTTACGCCCCCGCGTTAATACTTGTTTCTGTCGTGGGATGCTCTCTCGATCTCTCTTGCGGCGTCCTTCTTGGCGGCGGTCTCACGCTTATCGTACAGCTTCTTACCGCGGCAGAGCCCAAGCTCTACCTTGACTCTTGAGCCGGAAAAGTAAAGAGAAAGAGGAATCAGCGTCAGCCCCTGCTGGCCGATTTTTGACATCAGCCTGATGATCTCCTTTTTGTGCATAAGGAGCTTGCGCACGCGAAGGGGATCTCTGTTGAACACATTACCTTTTTCGTAAGGGCTGATATGCATACCGAGGACGAAAAGCTCACCCTTGTCGATCTTGCAGTAGCAGTCCTTAAGGTTTACCGCACCGGCTCTGAGGGACTTTACCTCAGTACCGAACAGAGCGATACCTGCCTCGTATTTGTCTTCCACGAAATAATCGTGATAAGCCTTTTTGTTCTGGGCAATGATCTTATTGCCGCCGTTTTTCTTCTCAGCCACGGTATCCCTCCTCTCAAGCCGATCTCCTTTATATTATACAGTATTTTTTGCTAAATTACAATAGCTATTTTTCGTGTGAAAGGAAAGTATCTGTCGAATTCTTTGGGTAATTTTTGCTGATTATAAAGCATAGAATGTAGGGAAGAGAAGAAGGAAGTGTTACTGAATATCTTATATCCATGTGGCAATAATATCCTTAAAGTCAAAAAAAGAGGTAACGAAATGGTTAAGGGCTGTCAGAAAAAGATAATACATTTAAGGGATACCGGTAGCGATCTTTTTGAGGAAGCGTATTTTATTATCAGACCGGGGAAGGCGGCACTCAGAGCAAGCGAGACCGATATGGTACGGGAGGCGCGGAGGATACTTGAGAATAACCGTCTGGGGGAGAGAAGACCGTCCTCTGATAAGCGAAAGCGGAAAAGACGAGGTGCGCTTATCCTGTTTTCTCTCGGTGCCGCATCCTCGGGTGTAATATCATTTCTTATCTTTATTCTCTGCCGTCTCTTCTCTTAGGTGGTTGACTCGGGAAATTTTTTGTGATATAATATAACTGTATAAATATGGAATCGTGCTGATCTTCAGCTTTAATTTATATTCCGCATGGTCGTTGAGGCGGGGTATATATATAAAATCGAATATCGGACCGTGTTCGGCTTGTTTTAGGACAGGCTTTGTTTTGCTGTGCAGTTTTTGCTGTCACAGCGGTTTTGTTACGTAAAAAATACTGCATTTTTAGAATCAAAAGTATGAAAGGAGATTTAAGTTGGCAAAAGGAAAACTGAAAATTGCCCTGCTCGGCGGTCTCAGTGAGATCGGTAAAAACCTTACCTGCATCGAGTACGGCAACGATATAATCGTAATTGACTGCGGTCTCGGATTCCCCGATGAAGATATGCTGGGAATAGACCTTGTTATCCCGGATATAACGTATCTTGAGAAAAACAGAGACAAAATAAGAGGAATACTCCTCACCCACGGTCATGAGGACCATATAGGTGCTTTGCCTTACGTGCTCAAGACCATCAGTCCTCCCGTGTACGGTACCCGTCTCACTCTCGGTATACTTGAGAATAAGTTGCTTGAGCACAGCTATGATGAAAAGCCGATGCTCAACTGCGTTGAGGCAGGGGACAGGATCAAGCTCGGTTGCTTTGAGGCTGAGTTTATTCACGTTAACCACTCTATAGCGGATGCCTGCTGTATCGCACTTCACACACCTCTCGGCACTATCGTTCACAGCGGTGACTTCAAGCTGGATATCACCCCCGTTCAGGGAGAAATGATGGATCTTACCCGTCTCGGAGAGCTTGGCCGCGAGGGAGTGCTTATGCTTATGTGCGAGTCCACAAATGCTGAGCGTCCCGGCTTTACTCCCTCTGAGAAGAAGGTAGGTACCTCCTTTGAGCTTCTGCTCCGTGAGTATCAGAAGAACAGAATAATAATAGCCACCTTCTCGTCAAACGTTCACCGTGTTCAGCAGATAATCGATCTTTCCGCAAAATACGGCCGCAAGGTAGCCGTTACCGGCCGCAGTATGCTGAATATCGTAGGTGCGGCAGTGCGTCTCGGCTATATGACCGTGCCCAGCGGCGTGCTCATTGATATAAACGATATTAAGAGATATCCCCCCGAGCAGATCACCCTTATAACCACCGGCAGCCAGGGTGAGCCTATGTCAGCTCTTTACAGAATGGCATTCTCCGACCACGATAAGGTAACTATTGACTCAAATGACGTGGTTGTTATCAGTGCAAACCCTATTCCCGGTAACGAAAAGCTTATCGGTAAGATAATCAACGAGCTTTACAGAAGGGGCATAACAGTTGTAAACGATGCTACCGCAGAGGTACACGTTTCGGGACACGCCTGCCAGGAGGAGCTGAAGCTGATGCACGCTCTTACCCGTCCTAAGTACTTTATGCCCATTCACGGCGAGTACCGCCATCTTATAAACCACAAGCAGCTTGCGGAGTATATGGGTATGCCGCCCCAGAATATTTTCGTTTCCTCTATCGGCAAGGTAGTTGAGATAGATTCTGACGGCTGCCGCTTTAACGGTACCGTGCCTGCAGGTAAGGTGCTGGTTGACGGCTACGGTGTGGGCGACGTTGGTAACATCGTTCTTCGTGACCGCCGTCATCTCGCTCAGGACGGTCTTATTGCAATAGTTGCTACAGTAAATACCGACGAGATGGAGATCATTTCCGGTCCCGACGTTATCTCCCGCGGATTCGTTTACGTAAGAGAATCTGAGGAGCTGATGGAGGAGGTACGCGCCCTCTGTGCAGAGTCGCTGGGCGACTGTCTGCTCTCAGGTGTTGACGACTGGATGCAGATGAAGACAAAGGTCAAAAACGACCTCTCCAAGTTCTTGTACTCAAAGACCAAGCGTAAGCCTATGATCCTCCCCATAATAATGGAGGTATGATAAAAGAAGGTATTCCCGCTAAATCGGGAATACCTTCTTTTTACTATGTCTGAATATCTCAGCCAGCAACGGAAAAGGGAACTGTGATAATAAAATCCGCTTCTGTTCCGTCTGTTTTTTGAGTGATCGCCTTGCATATCACGTAGTTGCCGGCGGGAAGCTCTCCGTAGGTAACGCTTAAGTTTCCGTGCATTACTATTTTTTCTCCGGGCTTCAGAGTATACAGCACGTCATCCCAGGCTATATCCGGCTCTGTGTAATCCTCATGTCCGGATATGTACATATAGTCGGAAAGAGAAATAGTTTCTCTGTCCTGAGTGACGGCTCTGACGGTGTATTCTGGTGAAAAGCTGTATAGGTAATTTGACATGGTAGTGCTGTCACGCTCGATTGACAGCTCAAAGTTATTTGCATCACGGAAAAGAATATCCGTCTTTATACCGTATGCATCGTACTCCGAAGAAGAGTCCGGTTCTCTTTTCTCTTCTACACAAAAGGCATATCTGACAGTACCGCTGTAATTTCTGCCTTCAGTCCAATGTGCAACAACTTCATATATGCAGGGCTCGGGTGCAGGGTTAAGTATTATAGCTTTACCGGTTGTCTCGCTGTCAAAGGACTTGATCTCTCCGTTTGTGCCGATAAACCATGAATTGACCTCAAAGCTGTCGGGAGAGATCTCAAAGATAAGACGCAACGCATTGCTTGCTTTGTCCCTATCGTCTATCCTGAGAGATAAAGGCAAAAGATAATCAAGTCTGTCAAGAGGGTGTGCCGAATCGCCTTCAAGTACTGCCGCTGTACCGTCACCTGTCTTAAAGGTCCAGGACGTGGTCCCCATAACTGCCGCAGTGCTGTTGTTGCCGCAGAGAACGGTAAGCTTCGGCGGCTGTGAGGGATCGTAGACGTCTGCGGTCGGAGTGTCTTCGAGCATTTCCTCTCCCCAGAAAAGGGAATAGATATTTCTTCTGTATTCATCGTCAATAACGTAATGATAGCTTGACAGAGGGTTATTGACGGGGTGAAGGGTAATATCCTTCCGGTCTATTTCATAGGTGGTGAGAATAGCGCGCATTTCAGCTATTGTGACCGAGCCTATCGGATAGGCAAAGCTATTGTCGGATATTGCTTCAAGGAAGGTGTTTGCCAGATGGCACTCATAGTACCCCTCAGCCATCTGCCATATATAAACGGTAAGACCGCCGTCAGTAGAAATGTTAAAGAGATGCGGGTGGGTGTCACGGAGCTGGCTTAAATTGACCTCTTTAAGTCCGGTGCTCTCGGTGGAGCCGTCAGACAGTTTGTCCACCT
This sequence comes from Clostridia bacterium, assembly GCA_017408535.1. GTDB lineage: Bacteria > Bacillota > Clostridia > Oscillospirales > CAG-272 > RGIG2161. The sequence continues at coordinate 7,229 of JAFQUL010000080.1, read as the reverse complement.
TTTTGAGACGGTAGAGCCATCTTATGTGTGAGTCATCGGGATTGACGGGAAAATCAGTACCTGCGTTATAGTAGCCGTAACCCAGATAAAAACTGCCGTCATTCTGCTCAAGCAAAACGAAGAGCTCGGAGATATCATTTTCCTTTGCGGCACACAGCTGCCAGATGCGCTTGTTATTTTGCTTTATTGTTTCGGTACTGTAACCTTCCGCCCAGCATTCTGCCGAAGAAGAAAAGCGTGAATCAAAACTGTTTTTGCTGATGGTTATTTCCTCAAATGAACCTATCATCTCTCCAACGATCCCGCTTCGCTTTTCTATCAGTTGCATCCCGTTTATAAGCATATAAGCCGGTGTGTTTTCTATAGTTTGTACAAAGGAGTAAGTGCCGCCTATGTAAACTATCTCCTCTGCCTCAAATGTGTGAACGGAGATCGCATCAACACCCTTTTCAAGTTCAAATTCTATTGCGGCTTTATATTTTGGGTCGGTATCTTTGTTTACGATGAGTGTCTTTTCAATTCTGTATTCACCGGGCTCTGTCATTATAAAGCCGTTAAGCTTAAGCTTGAACGTGCTTGATTTTCCGGGAGTTACCTCGTGAGCTACCAAATGCCACACTCTGTCTTTATCAATACTGCAGTTCTCGAATTTCCCGTCTATCTTTTGGTAGATATAAAAGTCTCCGCCGTAAATAATGCCCTTATCAGACTCATTTGTAATACGTACTTCAAGGAAAGGATCGGGGGCGGACAGTTCTGCCGAAATGATCTCAAACTTCACACCTTCAATGCCTGAAATACTGCTTTGACTGCCGATGTATTCAAGCGTGCCGCTGTCCTTTTTCGGATTAGTAAGAAAGCACACCGCAAGGACAATACTTACCGTGATGGCGGCTGCAATTATCCAGAATGCAGGTCTTTTGTAGTTCAGCACCGACTTTACCCTGCTTTTTACTCCTACCTCACCGAAGGCCAAGGGGCAGGCGGCAATAACACGGCGGTTGACACTGCAGTTGAGGAGAGCCTCCGAGTAATCTGCACGGTCGGTGTTCTCAAGGGTCTTTATGACCTTCTCGTCGCAGGCCATCTCAATATCGCGGCAGAGCAGAATGTAGCAAAGCCACATAAGAGGATTAAACCAATGCACCGCCAGCAGAATAAAGCCAAGCGGCTTCCAAAGATGGTCTTTTCTGCGGATATGTGCCCTCTCATGGGCGATAACGTGGCTTATGTCCTTTGGGGAGGTGCGGTAGGGAAGATATATACCGGGACGCAGAACACCGAGAACAAATGGAGAGGGAATATTTTCGCTCATATATATCTTGCCGCCGTATGTTTCATCCTTCATAATAACTGCTTCTCTTACCGCTGCGCGGAGCTTACCATAGCTGACGGCGGTATATATAAGGAGCAGGGCAATACCGGAAAGCCATACATAAGATAAAACAGTGGGAAGGCTTACCCCCTTGTTTATAACGATATTCGGCTCACTCGGTTGTATTATTACGGTATTACCGGGTCCGTTATCGGGGGCGGTCACGATAGTATCGGGAACGATTATCTCGTCAATACTTGGTTGCGATGGCTGAATCGCCTCTTCCTTTACCCAGTCTGACTCCGGAAGTAAGCTGAGTTCACTCTCGATAGAAAAGGGAAGAATGAGACGCAGAGCAACTATCCCCCAAAGCAGTACGTTTACCCACTTGGGTGCTTTCTTAAATACCAAACGTATCAAAAGCACTGCGGGAATAAGAAAGCTTGCCGATATGCTCATATTCAGGATCTTGAAAAACAGCTCGCTCATCGGGATCCTCCTTTACGGTAGCGGTCGATCATATCCTGAACCGCATCTATCTCCTTTTCCGAAAGCTTCTGGTGCCTGGTAAAGGCGGCGATAAAGGCTGGGAGAGAGCCTTCAAATGTCTTTTCCACCATCTCGTTTATCTCTGCCGCCTGCGCTTCATCCTTGCTGACGAGAGAGGTAACGACGGTGTTTTCATTTTTGAGCACACCCCGCTCAGATAACCGCTTAATGACAGTATAGGTAGTGGTGGGCTTCCAGCCGAGTTGTTCCTTACAGAGGCTTACAAGCTCACTGCTCTTTATCGGCTCGTGCTCCCATAAAATAAGGCAAAAGCGGTATTCACTTTCAAATATCTTCGGTGTTTCCATATTGGTTTCTCCTTTCTCTAATGCGTTAGAGCTGTATATACTCTAACACATTAGAGCTAAGTTGTCAAGTACTTTTGAAAAAATAAAGATGCGTAAAGCAATCGGAAATTTTTACCGATCACTTTACGCACCTTTTATATCATTTATTTGTTATATGATATTCGCGATGATTTGAGGAAGAAGAGCGAGAAAATGAAAGCACCGACAAGACAACCGGTGATCGCAAAGCCTGTCGCGGTCATATATCTGGGGCCGAACATAAGCGGCATAAGTGAGGTCGCCACAGCAGATGCGGATAGCACCGTTACTGCAACAATAATACCTCTTCTGCCGATAAAACAGCAGATAAGTGTCAACACCGCCAGGGCTGTTGTAAGCGCAGCCGTTAAAAACGGACCGAAGTTTGCATATCCAATATTGATGGGATCAAAATAGGAAAACAGCGCTCTGTGCGGCTCTCCGTATGGGTTAGCGAAGTTAAGGACAGCGCTAAAGGGAAGTGCTTCAAGAATGATAGCCGCCAGAGTAAAGAGAAATACGGATATTCTTTTCAGTTTCACGGTACATCCTCCTTATTTTATTTCACTGCCGCCCCACTCAACTGCAGTAAATCCGATGCGCTCAGGGGCAGTGAGGGTCTGCTCCGGCAGCTCTGTATAGCTGTCGGTGCCGTACCAGGTCATAAATACACGAATTAGGGTGTCGGGGGCAGGGGAGATATCAAGCTGTGCGGCATCGGTATAGCTTTCTGTCTGGAAGGAGATAACGTTGTAGCTGTTCTTTTCCATCATCGGCAGCCAGTATACAATAAATTCATTTGCTTCACGACGGGTAAGTCCAAGGTCGTTAAGAGCCGTCTCGAGGAATTCAGCAGTATCCTCACCTTTGATACAAAAGCCCTCTGAAAGATCGTACTGTGCGTAAATGTCGCCTTCCCAGTAAAGATAGTTATAAATCTGACCGTCCTGGCCCGTAAGAGTACCGTCGGGGGCGGCGGTCACGTTCCAGCCGTTACGGTATTCGGGATAGGTACAGGTGAGACTGCCGCTCAGAGTGAGTTCTACCGACACTTCGGTCTCTTTCTGTGGGTAGAGATATATTACTGGCTTATAAGCCACACCCGGCTCCGGTTCCCAGTCGCTTGCTTCGATCGATATGAGATCAGCTTCAGCACGTCCTGTTTCTCTGTCGTAGTAGACATTCTCGTATTTGCAAAAGACTTGGTCTCCTACACACCAATCCTCTGACAGAGTACCGTTTAGCTTTATTTCCAGCGGCATTGGGATCGCAGGTTTTACAAAAAAGCAGTCGGAATATATTCGGGTTATGACAATGTACTCGAACATATCGGCATCACTTTTTTTATCATCGGTCTTCTCAAGCCATTCTCCACTAAATTCTATGTGTCTGAGATCGTTTGCAGGCTCCCAGCTGACCGCATTGACCTGGGCAGGGTACGATTCCATTATTCCGCCTGTGTAGGTAAGCAGTACCATACTGCCGATATCCACGTCAATATTCTCAAGATATCTGTTACTGAAGACAAGCCTTGTAGAATGAAGGGATAAAGGTAAAGAGCTGTGATAAACTGTCTCAGCAAGAACGGAGGATCCGTTTATCTCAAGGACCTTTACGAGAAGCTTATGCTCGGCATTTTCTACCTCATTATACCATAGGCTGTCGATCGATCTGAAATTATAAGGGAACAGATAGAGCCTTGTTTTATCGTATACGGTACCTGAGGTTATGCGGTTCCAGTCAACTATCTTATAAGTCAGTGCGGTATATTCTCTCGTGCCGCCGTCCTTACATACTCCCGTGGGAATGGGGACAAAAAGAATGAGCAGAAGAATAACTGCGGCTATCGGTATCCATATTTTCTTTTTCATTTAACCGGTACTCCTTTATCTTATTTTTCGGTTATCTCAAGCAGTGTTTTCAGTTTGCTTAGCTGAATATCGGTAAGAATGACCTTATTTCCTGACGGACGGGCGCAAAGCACGTTGCCGCGAAGGGTGTATTCCGCCTTGCCGCCTAAAGAGTCGATAAACTCTATTTTGTATAATGTAACTCCCCCGGTTAGTCCGTTATATTTAGGACTATCGGTATCAGCGGTAGTATCCGAGATGGCAGCATTGTTAAAAATATCGAGGATCTCGCAGTAAATTTGCGTTGCCTTGTCGCTGCCCTTAAGATTTTTGGACTGTTCGAGAGAATCTGCGGTAAAGGATATCTTTATCGACAGGATCTCAGAATGTCCCCCGACTAATCCATCACCGGGGTAACGCTCCGGACCTGCACTTTTTGCGGGCATCATTGCAGGCAGTATAGTTACCGACCAGACGGTTATCAAAAAGCACAGCGGCAGGCATACCGACAAAAGGGTGATCCATCGGTTTCTTCTCTTTTTCAGCTTTTCACTGCTGCGGCGGAATATCTCCGCCTTACATTCGTTAAGATCTCTCATATCAGCAAATCACCATCCTTTCCAAGAATGATGCGAAGCTCCTTTTTTGCACGGTACAGAAGGTTATCTATCTGTTTACTGCTTTTTTTCATTATCTTAGCCGCTTCGCCATAGGTCATTTCTTCAAAGTAGACTAAATAGACCGCGTCACGCATATCATATGGCAGCTTATCCACCGCCGCACGTGTGATCCGCCTTTTTTCGTCAGCTATAAGGCTATCCTCAAGGGAGTCGCTGTCATCCGGCAGCTCTTTTACCTCTGAGAGCTCACTGAATTCAATGATCCTTCTGTGCTTGATATGATCGAGAGCACGGCTTCTGCCCATCATAAACAGATATGTCTTAAGAGTCACCTTAAAGTTATATCTGTGCTTATGTACTACCCGATCCGAAAAGACGTCTATGGCTATATCCTCTGCTGTGTGAGAATCGTGCACGTAGCGGTCGATAAAGAAAACGAGCGGGTAGAACAGCTCCTTCATTATATCGTCAAAGGCACTTTCGTCACCATCAAGAAAACGGCGGTAGCTACTTGCACCGTTATCCATGGGTTATCCTCCTGTGTTATGGGGTCACGTCTGACCCCTTTTGCTTATTATACGACTGAGGGGAGGGGAATTCCTTACAGAAAACGCAAAAAGCCTGCAACTATTTTAGTTACAGGCTACTTGCTGTTTTTGTTTATTTTGATTTTTGCCCATAACTTGTTTTTGAGCAGCTTTTCATTTAGAAATATTTTACTATCTCTGAGAGCTCCTTGTTCTCATTGTGTCTCGGGTTAGGAACAGAGGTATCCGAGGGATAACCGATGGGCATAAGAGCAAAGGGAACAAGCTCATCGGGGAAGGAGAGGGCTTCCTTTACTTCCTTCTGGTCAAATCTGCCTACCCACACAGTGCCAAGACCTGCGTCAGCGGCGGCAAGCATAATATGGGTAGCGGCAATAGTGGCGTCTGCCTCGGCAAAGCTGCGGCCGCAGGGCTGGCTTGAGCTTTCATTTGTATCGGCACAAATAATGAGCACCACAGGTGCGCCGTAAACGCAGGGGGTAAGCTCGTTCATTTTCGCTACCGCTTCCTTTGAACGTGCAACCAAAATGCGTACCGGCTGACAGTTGCGGGCGGTGGGTGCGATGCGGCCTGCATCAAGTACCTTCTCGAGAAGTTCTGCGGGGATCTCCTTGTCCTTATATTCTCTTACAGAGTAGCGTTCCTTTATCAGATCAAAAAATTCCATTATTTTCATCCTTTCAAAGTTATAGTTTCCCTTAGACTACTATATAATTTTATCACAAAAATATAATTATTTTTCAAACTTCGACAATTGTTACATTATGTTCATATTTTTCGGCTAAAATATACGGGAATATGACTTTACCGTAAAAGGGAGATATTATGATTCGTGATCAATTTTACAGAGGTAAAAAACTGAGAACAGCCGCCGCTGTGCTCCTCGGAGTGTTTATTCTTGCGGCTCTTGTTTTGGCGGCGGGTAGATTTTGGCTGATATCCTCTTACTATAATACAGCTACAGGATACTACGACGGCGCGGGCATAAGTGAGAACGTTATAAACTATTCTGTTTACGGTGTCGCTGTTGCTGCTGCCGTTTGCGGTCTTTTCTTTATGAAGAAGACGGAGATCACAGTGCCGCTTCATTCGGCTGCGGGTGTTTTCGGCGGAGTTTTCTGCGGTCTTACCGTAGCGGCATCCTTTGTGATAACACTTATAGAACAGCCTTTCACGGGGTATGGAACACTTGATATTCTGTGTCTTGTGCTGTTGCTGCCGGCCGCTCTTTATTTTATCCTTGGTGTTGCGGTAAAGCTTACCTATACCCCAAAGGTGCTTCTCGGCTTTTCCATCATACTCTGGAGTGCCGTTAATCTTCTCAAGCTGTATTTTGATCTTACCTATACCATCAATAATCCGGCAAAGGTGTCTGAGCAGCTTCTCTCGATCTCTTTTATGCTGTTCTTCCTTTATGAATGCAGAGCAATTATAGGGAAGGGACGGCCTGCGGTACAGTTGGCTGTCGGCAATATCGCAATAGTACTTTCTTTTGTATCTGTCATACCTAATGTTCTTGCTTACTTTCTTTACGGCTACCGGCTTACCGTCAACTTTGCATCTCAGATAGCTGAGCTCGGCATACTGGTTTATATTATCATCCGGTCTGCGGTAACTGTTCAGGGTATATCGTTTAAGATGCCCGAGGTACCGGCAGAAAAGAAAGCTGAAAAAGATGAAAAGGAAGTCAAAAACGACGGCAGCGATAAATAATAATCCATCCGCATAGCGGGTGATATTTCAGTTTCGGGCATAGCCCTAATACTACAGGCTACGTACAAGGGAGCCTTTGACACAAGATCATTCTACGCTGAATTTTTATTTGCTTTCTGCTCATCGGCAAAGCCTTTATGGAACCCCGCCACTATGGCGGGGTTTTCGTCTTACAAGAAAACACCGGACTACTAAAATCCGGTGTTTTCTTTTATATTCTTAAACCTCGCTGTCACGAAAGTCTGCAGTTTTCGGTACAGAGAGATATTAAGACAGGTTATTGTCTTCCGGCACACGTAAGTCGGAGC
>JAFQUL010000079.1 GCA_017408535.1 Clostridia bacterium | reverse complement strand
CAAGCAGAACAAGAAAACCGTTGTCTATACTTCCCTTTATTTTTCCGTCAATAGTTACACTTGCACGGGTAACTCTCTGAATTACTGCTCTCATAAATAGCTTTTCCTTTACGATCAGGTTCTTCCTCTGTAAATGTCATCAATGCCCTTTATACCCTTGAGACGGGCAACTATACTGTGGCAATGCTCGATGTTCTTGCAGGCGACTGTGATATTCAGTACCACAGTATATGCGGTTCTTTTCATAGTGTTTATCTGAAGAAGAGGAACCTTCATTTCCGCAAGAAGAGTGGATATATCTGCAATAAGAAGCGCTCTGTCCTCTGCGTGTATCTGAAGAACGACCTCATACATATCCTCAACGGCAGATGACTGGGAAACAGAGGATTCCCAGTGGGCGATGACCCATCTGTCGTCATTATCAGCATTTCTGCGGGCGTTTACAACATTGGGGCAGTCATGCTTGTGTATCGATATACCAAAGCCCTTGGTAATGAATCCAATGATCTTATCACCGGGGAGAGGGTTACAGCACTTTGCGAGCTTGACCTGACAGCCGCTCTCACCGTCAATGATGATACCGCCGGATTTACTGCTGGGCTTACGTGGAATGGGAATAAGTTCCTTTTCGGTGATCTCTTCCCTGCTATCTGCAGGTTTGATCACCTTATCAAACTCATCTCTCAGTCGGTTCGCTATCTTGGCAACAGAAACCGCGCCGTAACCGATAGCACTGTAAAGATCATCCACTTCACTGATGCCCATTCTTTCCGCAACGTGAGCCGCTATCTCGTTGCGCTGAGCTTCACTGTATTCTCTGTTATATTTACGGAACTCACGGTCTATCTCAGCCTTACCGACAACAATATTCTCACTGCGCTGTTCTTTCTTGAACCACTGGCGGATCTTGTTTCTTGCTTCACTTGTCTTGACGATCTTCAGCCAATCGCGGCTGGGCCCCTTGGAAGATGAAGAGGTCAGTATCTGAACTATCTCACCGTTCTGGAGCTTTCTGTCAATAGGTGCGATCATACCGTTTACCTTGGCACCCATCATTCTGTTACCGACCGCCGAGTGTATGGAATACGCAAAGTCAATGATGGTAGCACCCTGCGGGAGCGAAATAACGTCACCCTTGGGAGTAAAGACAAAAATCTCATCATGGAAGATATCAACCTTCAAAGCCTGCATAAATTCCTCAGGGTCTCTGGTATCATCCTCTGTCTCGATAAGCTTAGCTACCCACGAAAGCTTTTCATCTATCTCCTGCTTGCTTCTCTCTCCGGTCTTGTATTTCCAGTGAGCCGCCACACCGTATTCAGCGATACGGTGCATCTCACGGGTCCTTATCTGTACCTCGAAAGGAATACCGTCACGACCGATAACGGTGGTGTGAAGAGAACGGTACATATTAGGCTTGGGTGTCGATATATAATCCTTAAAACGTCCGGGCATTGAATTATATATCTCGTGGATTATACCGAGTGCACTATAACATTCAAGCTCGGTATCAACGATTATTCTAAGCGCATAAAAGTCATATATCTCATCAAAGCTCTTGTTTTGGTTATACATCTTGCGATAAATACTGTAAACCGACTTTACTCTTCCTTCAAGAGTAAAGTGAATACCGTTCTCGCTAAGCTTCTCCGAAACATAGGCTTTTGCACTTTCAATAAAGCCCTGGCTCGACCCGTATTTTTTATCTATATCGGATCTGACCTCCTCATAACCTATCGGGTCAAGAAATGACAACGCAAGGTTTTCAAGTTCCTGCTTGATCCTCTGCATACCGAGTCGGTGAGCCAAGGGTGCGTACACGTGCATAGTCTCAAGGGCGGTAACTCTCTGCTTACCCTCAGATTTCGCGTTCAAGGTACGCATATTATGAAGTCTGTCACAAAGCTTTATGAAAATAACACGAATATCCTTCGCCATTGCCAGAAGCATTTTGCGAAGGTTCTCCATGTGAGCCTCTTCCTTATCCTCTACTTCAAGCTGTATAAGCTTGGTCAGTCCGTCAACAAGAAGTGCAACGTCCTCACCGAATTTTTTTCTGATATCGTTTACGTCTGTCTTGTCATTACAGTCCTCAACAGTGTCGTGAAGAAACGCAGCACACAAGCTGTCAGTATCAAGACCGAGACCTGCACATATCTCCGCAACGGCAATCGGGTGAGTTATATAGGGGTCACCGCTTTTTCTGTACTGATCCTTATGAAGCTCTTTTGCATACAGAAATGCACGTTTGATCTTGTCTACATCATATTTGTGATCTGAGTTTTCTATTATATCAAGAAAATTCTTGATCATATCAAACTCATTCTCAGGTACGTTAAGAGAAATGTCCTTATCCATATAAAACCGGATCTCCAATCAAATTACGCGTTTACGCTTTCCTGGCTTTAAGTTCACTCAGAATCCGGGACCGGGTAAGATCTACCTTCACCGAAGATTCTCTGATAGTGTACTTAAATACCTCCTCATTTTCGGGATAATAGTCGACCAGCTCCATCTCTGAAAAAATATCCATGATAAATCTGAGCTTGGCCATTCCCACACCGCTGTTCATGCTCAAGGTACGGAAACCGCAGGTATCAAGTCCTTCATATCCGTCACGGCGAAGTGCATTATATGCAGCCGCAAACTCTTCTCTTGTGGGGATAATATCAACCTCCGTCGGTATCTCTCCGCCGCATGATACCTCGCGGTACAGCTTAGAATGTCTTTCGTAAAGAGAACTGTCTCTGTCAGACAGAGCTATATCTCTTACGATAAACTGAAGCGTCTTTATGTTTTGATACTCGTTTATATCTATGTTGAATACAATATCCACAGTATCTCCGCGAAGAATATCAAGCTCTCTTGCAGTTGTACCGAAGCACAGCGCAGGAAATGTAAGATCTTCACGGCCGACGGTGAGTTTGGTATGTCTGTTTGAGCCGATAGGCATAACATCGTATACCGTCACATCACGCATCATAAAAAGCGGTGTCGGGTTAGACACACCGTGAGGCTCAAGAGCATACAGCTCTTGAGCAAGCTCTATAGTCATATCCCGCGGCTCTGCCTCAAGCTCGGCAGTAAGTGAAGGAATACCGCTTCCGTCGGGATAAGTGCTTTCTACGTAAGCATTTATGCTCTTTTTAAAGTCTTTAAGCAAGGATTTATCAATAGTAAGTCCTGCAGCAAGCGCATGACCGCCGTATTTGAGCAAAAACTCACCGGAGTTACCGAGAGCATCTACGAGATTTATGTTGCCCACGCTTCTTCCGCTGCCCTTACCTACAGTATTATCGCCTCCCTCAAAGGAGATGAGTATTGTAGGCTTACCGTATTTTTCAGATATTCTGGATGCGACTATACCGATAATACCCTGGTGCCAGGAAGGATCGGAAAGAACGATAACTCTGTCGTTTTCCGCATCGCACTCAACTGCTATTTTCTGAGAAGCCTCAGCTATAATCTTATTTTCCTCATCCTGACGGCGACGGTTAATATCGCAAAGTTCTCTGGCAAGAGAATATGCTCTGGTAGGATCGCTTTCAAGCATAAGCTCAACGGCGATGGTTGCATCGCTTATTCTACCCGCCGCATTGATCCGTGGGGCGAGAGTAAAACCTATGTATCCGGAGGTTATCTTTTTGTTTTTGTTTATTTTAGTTACTTTACCGTCACTGCCGTCTCCGGCATTTGCGGCGGCAACCAGCGCACTGATCCCTGTTCTCTGTTTTTGGTTGAGTATCCCGAGTCCGAGGCTGACGATTAGACGGTTTTCGTCTATTATCGGCATTACGTCGGCAACAGTACCGATAGCAACAAGATCGCAGTATTCGTAACATATTCTGCGAACACAGTCGATGGGCTTAACATCACGATTAAAATGACATTCAAGGGCACACACAAGCTTAAATATTACACCAACACCTGCTAGCTCTTTGAAAGGATATTTACAGTCGCTTCTGTGTGGATTGACTACAGCAACGGCGTCCGGCAGAAACTCTCTGCACTCGTGGTGGTCGGTAACGATAACGTCCACCCCCCGCTTTGAGGCATACTCAACCTCATCACAAGCCGTTATACCGGTATCAACGGTGATAATGAGACGGACACCGTCATCTATCAAATTGTCAATAGTTCCTTTTGCAAGCCCATATCCGTCAGAAAATCGGCTGGGTATGAAAAATGATGCATCTGCACCTACAGAATCAAGATACAGCTTAAGTACGGAAACAGAAGTAACTCCGTCAACGTCATAATCGCCGTAGATAACTATTTTTTCTTTTTCATCTACAGCCTGTGCAATTCTCTTTACTGCCTTATCCATATCCTTCATTATGAAGGGATCATAAAAGGATTCTGTTCTTTTTTCAAGAAAATCACGTGCTGACTTCTCTGTATCAAAGCCTCTGTTAATGACTATCTGTGTAAAAATCTCGCTGTGTCCTATATTTTCGGCAAGAGAGGAAACCGCTCCCCTCTGTGCCGCAAAATCAGCACACTTAAGCGCCCAGTTTCTCTTAATACCGGGCGCATTGATCTTTCCCATTATAAATATATCTCCAAGTTAATTTATTACTCAGTAATATCCGTATTGTCTTTGCATACAGAGATAATACGGATCATTTTTTTACCTGACGCAGACCTGTCAAGAGTAAAATGTATAACAACGAAGGTAAGAATGACCGCGGCAACCGAGATAAGTGCAAGTATAGCGGTAATATCTGTAAACAGCGATGCAAGAAAGTAAAAAGCAATACCGATAATTATCGGAAGAATAAACACGACAGCAGAATAAAAGAGAACAGTTTTTGAGGGGGTGGAAATATAAACAACGTCACCGGGCTTTGCACATGCCTCGTTTACAGCGTTTGCCGTCATCTTTCTTTTAAGGTCAAACAGGGAGCAGGCCACACAGCCCTCTCCCTCTTTAAATTTATGACATCCCTCACAAGCGGTTACTCTTGCAACCTCTATTACAGCGCTGTCCCCTTCTGTGGACAGCACAAGCGCCTTCTGTTTCATTATGCTTTATCCTTTTTTCCGTATTTTAGTGACAGTGCCGATGCTATCTTAAGCCCGTCGATTGCTGCACTGGTTATTCCGCCAGCGTAGCCTGCACCCTCACCTGCGGGGTATATATTGTCATAGCCTATCGCACAGTATTCTTCGTTTCTCAGTATCCTTACAGGAGCTGATGTCCTGGTCTCCGGTCCTGTAAGCACAGCTTCTTCTCTGTCAAAGCCTGCTATCTTTTTGCCGAAATCTGCTATTCCCTCTCTCAGACAATCAGTAATGAAAGCGGGAAGCACTCCGTCAAAACCGCAATATTTTACTTTTCCGTTCATATAGGTAGGCGAAATATACGAGGTACCCTTTCCGGTAACAGAATTACCGAGAAAGTCACCTACCGTCTGAGCAGGAGCAGTATAATCCCCGCCGCCGAAACGAAATGCGGCTCTCTCTATATTTCTCTGAAAAGCAATTGCACCACGGGGTGTACCGCCGTAATCCTCTCTCACAACAGACACCGCAACAGCGGCATTGGCATTTTTTCCGCTACGGCTGTAACGGCTCATACCGTTGGTAACGACACCGGATTCCTCGGATGCTGCAGCAACTACCTCACCGCCGGGACACATACAAAAGGTATACACACCTCTATCAGCGCACCTGTGGGACAGAGTATACTCCGCATGGGGTACACCGGGAAGTCCTGCAAAGCGCCCAAACATAGCGCTGTCTATATCCTCCTGGAGATGCTCTATTCTGACACCCACCGAAAAGGGCTTGGCTTCCACGCTGTATCCATCATCAATAAGATACTCGTACGTATCCCTTGCACTGTGGCCTACTGCAAGGATAACCGCACTGCAGCCAATCTTTCTTCCGTCTGAGAGAACAACTCTTTTTGCGGTTCCGGCAGAGGTCTCTATCGAAACCATTTTTGAATTGTACAGTACAGTTCCGCCAAGCTCTTTAATTTTCTTCTCGATATTTCCAACTACCGAAAGAAGCTTATCGGTACCGATATGCGGCTTGGCAAGATACGCTATTTCAGCAGGCGCTCCGAACTCAATAAGCCGTCTGAGCACGTATGAGCAAAACCCGTCATTTATTCTGGTCACCAACTTACCGTCAGAAAAGGTTCCGGCACCGCCGGCACCGAACTGAATGTTTGAATCGGGAGAAAGTACACCCTCGGAATTAAACCGTTCAACTGCCTTAACCCTCTCTTCAACAGACCCGCCGCGTTCAAGCACAATGGGACGGTATCCGGCCTCTGCCAGAAGAAGCGCGGAAAACATTCCTGCCGGGCCAAATCCGACTATTACAGGCGGAGCGGTCTCTTTATCGGCAGGCAGCAACTTCGGCTCTTGGGGAGACAGAACTGCCGTAAGTCCATGCTTTTTCATAACCGACTCAGATAGACCTCTGCCGCTATGATCAGCCAGAACGGATACAACGTACTTGACTGAATCGCGTCTGCGGGCATCTACCGACAGCTTGGATATTCTGAAATTACAGAATTCCCGGCTGATACGGAAAAACATTTTCTTTGCTTCTTCAACTATTTCGCTGTGAGACAATGTAACCGGAACCTTTATGCCGGAAAGTAAAAACTGTTTCAAATTACTTGACCCTTACTTGTATTTTATATGTATCGCTCACCTCAACGGGATCCTTACCGTCGTTAATATCTGCATCAACGGTAACGGGAACGTCATAGGTCTGACCGGAAACCAGCGTCATTTTACCGAGATCTGCAGTAACGGTCACATTGTTTGCAGCGAGGAGATCAAGATACTCCCTGCGGCCTCTGAATGTTATTCCCAAGGATTTAGTAACGATCTCATACTCAATATCTTCCGTGTTTTCAACCTGAAATTCGGTAACGTATACAGTTTCTGTTTCGTGCTTTATCTCAAGAGAAATATACTCTATCAAATCAACGTTTTCAACGGTCTTTGGAAGCACGACCTCCTTGATAATGGCTTTATCTGATTCAATATCCGCCTCATCAAGCAACACAGTATACTCTGTCATAGCCGCAAGGGTATCCACGTCTCCCTTTACCCTGATAGTTTCGGGAGAATACTTTATACTTATCTTAGATGGGTCGTATGCCCCGTTTTTGACTGTAACAGATACAGGAATATCCTTATACGTGTACACGGGCACAGTCACCTTAAGCGAATCCTGAGGTATCTTAATAAACTGGTTGGTTATTTTATTTCCTGCCGCATCCACAAGCTGTATCAGTCCGCTTGCGGTAACTGTTCCGGTAAGCTGACCAAGGTCTCCTACAACAACCTCGGCACGGTCAATAGTGCTGAGAACTGTTATGGGGCCGGAAACACTGATCTCGGAAATCTCGGGAACAAGAGTACCGAGAGAATAATCAAGAGAAATATTGTAGGTGGTAAGTTTGGGAACCACATTTACAATAATTGATGACGTTTTATCTACAGCTACTGTAACATTATCGGGAGAAACAGAGGTAACGGTTATTCCGTCCGGAACCTCCACATGGACGTCAAGTGCATATTTTCCCGCATTGCTTATGTCGCTGATATCAACGTATGCAACAATATCGTCGTTATCGAGATTAACAACGTCACGCTTAATACCGTATACAGATATGTCGATCACATGGCCGAGACCGCTGACAACTGACATACCGGTAACATTCTCAAGCTCTACCGCACCGTTTATTGAAACAGGAACTGAAGTGAATGTCTTTTCATAATCGGGAGAGTCGTTTGACATAACATACAGCCATATAAGAAAAGCACCAAGAACGCAGAGTATCTTTACTATTACACTACCCGGAGTATTCTTCTTTTCTTCTGCTCTGGCAGCAGTATTGTTCACGGAGCTGACTGTTTTCTCTTTATCAATATTTTTCACAGAATATCCTCTCCTCTCCGTTATTCTCTGCCGCTTTCATCCGTCTCACTGTCTGAAGAGTCCTTTTTGCGGCTCATCTTACCGCGCATCTTGCGGATATAGCTCTCATCGACCAAAAGTTTCTCGAGCTCAGCTTTTAACATATTAACGGTATAACCGCGCTTAAGCTTACCGTCAAGCGCAAGCGAAACCACACCGTTTTCTTCTGATACGCAGATAACGGCAGCATCACTGTTCTCACTCATACCTATTGCGGCTCTGTGACGTGTTCCGAGATCCTTGACAATCTCACCGTTTGTGGAGAGCGGCAGAAAGCATCCGGCGGCATAGAGGCGCCCGTCTCTGATTATCATTGCCCCGTCATGAAGAGGAGCTTTATTGAAAAATATATTTCTTATGAGGAACGAGCTGATATTTGAGTCAATGACAGTTCCGGATTTGATAACGTCACCCAGCTTGGTATCACGCTCAATTACAATAAGTGCGCCGGTCTTCTCTTCTGCCATTTCAAACACAGCGGTACAAACCTCGCCGATATTTGCATTGATCTGAGTGAGGTCACGCTGCTCGCCTATGCTCTTGAGATTTTTAAGGGGGTCTCTGCCCACTTCCTCAAGGACAGACCGTATCTCAGGCTGGAAAAGAATAATAAGGGCAAGTATTCCCACCTGTACAACGTTCTTCAGTATGAACTTTATAGCATGCATTTCAAGAAGCTCTGACATGACAAGAACAACAATGAACAAAACTAGACCTACAGCAAACTTGCCCGCGCGTCTGTCATGAATAAACTTATACGCATAGTACAGAATTACCGAAAGCAGCAGTATATCAATAATGTCAATAACGTTCATCGATAAGATCTGTCGCCATATTGACAAGAAAAATGATGATGTATTACTCCAAAACTCAGTCATTTCTCGGAAAGCCCTCCGATCCGAATATTTTCCTGTATATATAATACCACATATTAAAGATGATTTCAAACTTTTTCTTAAGATTTTGAAAGAAAAAAGACAATTTTTACTTTTCTGACATCAAAAAAGGAAAATACTCCCTGTCTTGATAAAAATATGTATGATGTACAATAGTTTTTTTCTGTAAACACAAATAATTTGTTAATTTACTCTTTCATTTTTTATCGATTTATGGTATAATTCTAAAATACAAAAACATAAGGGTTGAATAAAATGGATTTTTGTAATTTCCGCAAAAAAATAATAGCCGTCGTAGGACACTACGGAAGCGGAAAAACCAACTTCGCAGTAAATCTCGCACTTAGTCTTAAAGCTAACGGCAAGAGGGTCACTCTGATCGATCTTGATACCGTTAATCCCTATTTCAGGGCAGCAGACGCCAAGGAAAAGTTATCGGCAGAAGGAATCGGAACTATCATTCCCGAGTTTGCCAACACAAACGTAGATCTCCCATCTCTCCCGCCTGAGATCAACCGGGTGTTCGATACCGTAAAAGACCTCTCACGTCCGGATGAATTTTTTATTTTTGACGTTGGCGGAAGTGACGGTGCCGTAGCGCTCGGAATGTATAACAAGCAGATACTTGCCGCAGGCGGATGCGAGATGATCGGTGTGATAAATATGTACCGTCCACTGACAGATACACCGGAGTCTGCCGTTGCAGATCTCAGAGAGATCGAGGATTATTCGAGACTGAAGGTGACTTCTCTTGTTAATAACTCGTCCATCGGTGTTGAAACCACTTCTGAGACGGTGCTTGCTTCCGTTAAATACGCAGAGACTACTGCTGAGCTGATGGGAGTTCCCCTTCTGTCTACATCTTACATTGAGTCTCCCCGCGTTTCACTGTCCGATGAGGATCGCTTCTTCAAAATGAAGAATGCCACAAAACAGATATTCTAAAATGGAGGATTACATATGAACAAGGTTACATTCAATGTGGACCGCTGTAAGGGATGCGGTCTTTGCGTAACGGTCTGCCCCAAGAAGATCATTACTCTTTCCAGCACAAACCTTAATCAGAAGGGTTATCACCCTGCTGAAATCACCGATATGTCCAAGTGCATTGCCTGCGCTATGTGTGCAACAATGTGTCCGGACACTGTTATCAAAGTCGAGAAAGAATAAGGAGCGATACAGTAATGTCAAACAAAGTATTAATGAAAGGCAACGAGGCTCTGGCAGAGGCCGCTATAAAGAGCGGTTGTATCCACTTCTTCGGATACCCCATTACTCCCCAGACCGAGGTTGCGGAATATCTTGCAAAGCGCCTCCCCAAAGTAGGCGGTCTTTGCCTTCAGGCTGAGTCTGAAATAGCGGCAATAAATATGGTTATGGGCGCTGCCGCTACCGGTACCCGTGTCATGACTTCTTCATCTTCCCCCGGAATAAGCCTTAAGAGCGAAGGAATAAGCTACATAGCAGGATGCGATCTTCCCTGCGTTATCGTAAACGTTCAGCGCGGCGGCCCCGGTCTTGGCGGTATCCAGCCCTCTCAGGCTGACTACAACCAGGCTACCAAGGCAAACGCTCACGGCGATATGCACGTTATCGTTCTTGCTCCCTCCTCCGTTCAGGAAATGGCTACTCTCGCAGGAGAGGCATTCGATCTTGCCGACATCTACCGCATGCCCGCCATGATCCTTGCAGACGGTGCTCTCGGTCAGATGATGGAGCCCGTTGACTTCGATGCAAGAGAGTCAAGAGAAATTCCCGAAAAGACCTGGGTAACCAACGGTCACGGCGGAAAGCGCAAGAAGAACATCGTTAACTCTCTTTTCATGGATCCCGCTGCTCTTGAAGCTTCTGTTGTAGAAAGATTCAAGCGCTACGACGAGATCAAGGAAAAGGAAGTAAAATACGAGGAATATATGACAGAGGATGCTGACATCGTTCTCGTTGCATACGGCATTACCTCCCGTATCTGTAAGTCCGCTGTTGCCGCTGCACGTGCCGCAGGCATCAAGGTCGGTCTTCTCCGTCCCATTACACTTTGGCCTTATCCTTCGGGAGCTCTCGCTAAGCTTGCCGATACTGTAAAGCACTTCCTTGTAGTTGAGCTTAATATGGGTCAGATGGTTGATGACGTTAAGCTTTCAATTGAGTGCCGCCGTCCCGTTTCATTCTTCGGTAGAACCGGCGGTATGCTTCCCACTCCCGATGATGTTGTGGAAGAGATCAAGAAAATCGCAGGAGGTATTGCATAATGGTAGTATTTGACAGACCCAAAGCACTCAGCGACGTACCCCTTCACTACTGCCCCGGCTGTACACACGGTATCGTACACCGTCTGGTAGCTGAAGCAATAGACGATCTTGGCGTTGTTGACAAGACTGTAGGTATTGCACCCGTTGGTTGCTCGGTATTTGCATATAATTATTTCGAGTGTGATATGATCGAGGCGGCACACGGCAGAGCACCTGCTGTTGCTACCGGTGTAAAGCGCACAAACCCCGACACTGTTGTATTCACCTACCAGGGTGACGGCGACCTTGCCGCTATCGGTACCGCTGAGACTGTTCATGCGTGTGCACGCGGCGAGAATCTCACCATTATCTTCATAAACAACTGTATTTACGGAATGACCGGCGGTCAGATGGCTCCTACCTCTATGCCCGGACAGGTAACCACAACCTCTCCCTACGGACGTGACAGAAAGATCCAAGGCTCTCCCGTTCACGTTTGCGAAATGCTTTCCACCCTTGACGGTGTAGCATATGCAGAGCGTGTATCTGTTGATTGCCCCAAGAACATTCTTCACGCAAAGAAATCCATCAAAAAAGCATTCCAGAACCAGATCGACAAGAAGGGTCTCTCAATTATCGAGGTGCTTTCTACCTGTCCCTCCAACTGGGGCAAGTCTCCTGAGGAGTCTCTTGAGTGGCTGAGAAAAGAAATGATGCCCTTCTATCCTCTTGGTGTTTATAAGGATATCGACAGCGAGGAGGAGAGCAAATAATGACACATAACATAGTAATTTCCGGTTTCGGCGGTCAGGGTATCCTTTTCGCCAGCAAGCAGCTTGCAAAGTCTGCAATGCACGAGGATCTTCACGTTTCCTGGCTTCCCTCTTACGGTCCCGAGATGCGCGGCGGTGCATGTAACTGTTCCGTTATAATCTCTGACGAGGAGATCGGTTCTCCCCTTATTCCTCATCCCGATATACTCATCGTATTTAATCTTCCCAGCTTTGATAAATTTGAGTCACAGGTAGCGCCCGGCGGTCTGCTTATCGTTGACAGTACTCTTGTAAACAAGAAGAGTGAACGCAGCGATATCAATGCGTCCTACATCCCCGCTACCGGACTTGCGGCAGAAAACAAGCTTGACGGTCTCGCTAACGTTATCGTTCTCGGTCACCTTCTTAAGAAGACCGGAATGTTCGATTACGACAGCTTCCTTTCCTTCATGGTTTCAAGTATTCCTCCCGCAAAAGCGGCTCTTATTGAAAAAAACACTCTCGCTCTGAAGATCGGTTACGATTACGAGAGTTGATCGAATTAGACAAAAAAGGGTGTGTAATCAACCTTACACATCCTTTTTTTTATTTTTTATTACAAATTACCGTTCTTTACATTGACTTTTATCTCAAAAAAATGTATACTAAAATATGTGGGTTTTTGTAACGGTATTCTCACAAGAACAAATTCGGTTACACCGAGAGCGGGAGTTTATTATGGGCAAAATAGGCTTTAACAATGAAAAATATATTCAGCTTCAGTCTGAAAAAATAGTTGAGCGTATTTCAAGCTTCGGCGGTAAGCTTTACCTGGAGTTCGGAGGTAAGCTCTTTGACGATTATCATGCATCAAGAGTTCTGCCCGGTTTTTGTCCCGACAGTAAAATCAAAATGCTGCTCAATATGAAGGATAAGGCGGAAACCATCGTGGTAGTATCAGCCCCTTCTATTGAACAGAACAAGATGCGTGGAGACCTTGGTATCACTTATGATATGGATGCACTCCGTCTTATTGATGCCTTTAATGAGGCCGGTATCTCTGTCGCAGGCGTTGTTATCACTCAGTATACAAAGCAGCCTGCCGCAGATGCATTTATTAAGCGTCTCGAGAATCTCGGTATTCCCGCATACCGTCATTATCCCATCAGCGGCTATCCTTCAAACGTAAAGATGATAGTAAGTGACGAGGGTTTTGGCAAAAACGAGTATATTGAGACTACCAAGCCCCTTGTGGTCATTACAGCTCCCGGTCCGGGCAGCGGTAAAATGGCAACCTGTCTTTCTCAGCTTTATCACGATCATAAGCGCGGTGTAAAGGCGGGATATGCAAAATTTGAAACCTTCCCTATCTGGAATCTTCCTCTCAAGCACCCTGTTAATATGGCTTACGAGGCCGCTACACTTGATCTTAACGACGTAAATATGATAGACCCCTTCCACCTTGAGGCTACCGGCATTACCACGGTCAACTATAACCGTGATATTGAGGTCTTCCCTGTGCTGAAGGCAATATTTGAAAAGATATACGGTGAGTGTCCCTATAAGTCTCCCACGGATATGGGAGTAAATATGGTCGGTTACTGCATTGAAGACAACGATGTGGTATGTGATGCTTCAAAAATGGAGATCGTTCGCCGATACTATGATGCTCTTTGCAGCAAGCGTAACGGTCTTTCCGGTCCTGAGCAGATATATAAGGCAGAGCTTCTTATGAACCAGGTCGGAATCGACACCGACTTCCGAAAGGTAGTAAAACCTGCCCTTGAAAAGGCAGAAGGAAACGGTGCTCCCGCAGCCGCAATCGAGCTTCCCGACGGAACCATCGTAACCGGTAAAAATTCTCCCCTGCTCGGTGCATCTGCTGCAGCATTGCTTAATGCACTCAAATGTCTCGGCGGTATCGATGATTCATATCTCCTTCTTCCCGTAGAGGTAATATCACCTATACAGAAGCTGAAGATCGAAAATCTCGGTAACCATAATCCCAGACTTCATGCGGATGAGACACTTATCGCTCTCGCAATATCCGCAACCACCGATCCTATGGCAAAGCTTGCTATGGAGCAGCTGCCAAAGCTTAAGGGCTGTGAAGCTCACGTAAGTGTGATCGTAACAAGTGTTGACAGAAACGTATACCGCAAGCTGGGTATGAATCTTACCTGCGAGCCTGTATACGCAACCAAAAAGCTGTATCATAAATAATAACAAACGCCGGAAGTTACCGTTAGGTTTCTTCCGGCGATATTTTTTCAACCGTCGCAACCATTGGTTGGATAAACTCAAGAAACGGATGTTTGATTTTAGCGGTTCAGTATAATATAATATAAACACGGAAGACGTCTCCGAAACTAAAAAAAGGAGTGACCGGTATGAATCTCGGTAACAAAATCCGCGAGCTGCGTAAAGCGAATAATCTCACACAAGAACAATTAGCTTCATCGCTGAATATTTCAGCACAGGCCGTATCAAAATGGGAAATGGAAGCATCTTACCCTGATATGACTATGATCCCGACTATTGCGGCGTTTTTTAAGGTGTCTCTTGATGAGCTTTTCGACTTTGATATAAAAAACATCGATAAAGAGATCGAAGACATCATAATGGAATATAAAAATTATTTCTGGAGCAATTTTGATAAGGCAGAGGAGATACTGCTTGACGGACTGAAATTATATCCCGCTTCAATACAGCTCAAAACCGAGCTGTTTGAGCTGTATGCCTACAATGCGGACAGAGGAGATGAGCATATCACCAAAGCACTGGAGCTTGGAAGTCATATTGTAAGTGTATCTCAGGACATTTTCTGTACCTGCCGCACAAAGTCAAACATAATCCGTATTTATAAGCACCTAGAGCGTGAAAAAGGAGAGGACCATTACGAGGATATCAAGAATATAATCGATACCCTTCCGTATATGTATCCTTATATGCTTCAGGACAAAATGAGACTTTCCGCCGATCTGATAAAGGGCGAGGAAGGCATGAATGAAGCTAAAGACCTTAAAATAATTGAGTGGCAGGAATTCTTTATTGCCTGCGACCGTGTGGGGCACCGTTATTTTGAAATGGGTGACTATGAAAATGCTATGATCAATTTCAAGGAAAGCGTAGACGTGATCGAAAGATTTATGTATCCGGACAAGGAAGGCTATGAAGCGTATCCTATCAGCGGTACACACGCAAACCATGCTATAACCCTTCTCGACATTGCTGCCTGTACCCACCGTCTCGGTAAATCCGACGGGATAGATGAGCTGGTTAAAAAGGCTAAATTTGTTTATTTTCATGCATTTGACACCGTTGAGCTTTTTGATTTTGACAAGGATATGAGCCATATGCTTGAATATTTCACAGATCAGTATAACGAAAAAGGGCTGAGTGAATATAAGGCACTTGATCTCGGTGATATCAAAAAGCATATAAACGAAAAAATAAAAGAGAAAAACAGCAAATAAAGCAAAAAGTCGCATATAATGGCCTTTCGGTCATTATATGCGACTTTTTACTAATATCAAAATAATATCAAAAGCAAGCTCAATCGTCTATTCTCTCAGCAAGAGCAAAACGGTATTCTCTGTAGAACTCCTCGTATCTACCCTCATCAAGAGCATCTCTGATTTTCTGAGTAAGCTCGTTATAGAAATAGAGATTGTGAAGCACCGCAAGACGCATTCCCAGCATTTCCTTAGCCT
>JAFQUL010000011.1 GCA_017408535.1 Clostridia bacterium | reverse complement strand
TGAGAAAGAATTTCGGTTCAAAGCCAATGCTCTATCCCATGCCGGTGCTGATAATCGGCAGCTATGACTGTAACGGTATCCCTAACGCAATGAACGCGGCTTGGGGCGGAATATCCGAGGAAAATGAAATTTCCATCTGCGTGTCAGAGGGTCATAAAACTACCTCAAACATCCTGGTCTGCGGCGCATTCACCGTCAGTGCGGCAGATGCCGATAATCTGGTGGCAGCCGATTACGTGGGCATCGTCTCCGGTAACGGTACCCCCGACAAGATATCAAAATGCGGCTGGACTGCGGAAAAGAGTCCGCTTGTTGATGCACCTGTTTTCAAAGAACTTCCCTTTACACTTGAGTGTAAGCTTAAGTCATACGATGCAGAGACCTGCCGCCTTGTGGGCGAGATAATAAACGTTTCTGCCGATGAGAGGATACTTACAGACGGTAAGATCGATCTGTCTAAATTCCGTCCCATAACCTACGATCCCGCAGGACACGGATACTACACCCTCGGTGAGAGAGTCGGAAGTTCTTTTTCAGACGGTAAGAAATTAAAGTAAGGGGATCTTCAGAGATGAAAGTACTGCTTATACTCTCTGACGGAATGCGTCCCGACAGTATAGACGGGCTTCCGTATATAGAAAAGCTTAAAAAGCTGGGAAGCTTTTCGATGAACGCAAGAACTGTAATGCCCTCAGTCACCCTGCCTTGCCATATGTCTCTTTTCCACAGTGTTCCTCCGGAGCGCCACGGAATCACCACAAATACCTATATTCCTCCGGTCCGCCCCATAAACGGCATCTGCGAGCAGGTGAAGAGCGGCAAGAAGAGAAGCGCGCTGTTTTATAACTGGGAGGAGATCCGTGATCTTGCCCGTCCCGGCAGGATCTGCCGCGGAGAGTTCTTCGGTGGCAGAATGTACGGCTATGACAGAGCGAACGAGTATCTCTGCGAAAAGACAGCCGAGTATCTTGCCTCAGAGGATGCCGCTGATTTTACCTTCCTGTATCTTGGCTGGACAGATGCGGCAGGACATAAGTTCGGCTGGATGAGTGACGGATATCTGGACGCCATGAAGAGAACTGTGGATATGATAGAAAAGCTCACCGATTCACTTTCCGCTGAATTTGTGACAATAATAACCTCAGACCACGGCGGACACGGCCGTGACCACGGCAGTGACTGCGATGAGGATATGACGATACCGATATTCGCCTTCGGCGGACCTTTTGAGGGCGGAAGGGTACTTGAGAATGCCTCTATTCTCGATATCGCCCCCACGGTCGCAGAGCTGCTTTCAGTTGACCCCGACCCGGACTGGGAGGGTAAGTCTTTTATATAATAGAAAAAGGCTGAAAGTGTGTCTTTCATAAAGCGGATTTTACCTGCCTAAAAACAAAAAGGAGTACAAACGTTTGTTCGTACTCCTTTTTTTGCGTCGTCCCCTTCCTCACGGAGGAAGCCTTTGATTTGTTCGACCCGAAAGTCTGTCTGCTTTTCTTTACGATCACTGCTTCTACGCTCACAAAACCCAAAACCCCGCACAGGGCGGGGTTTGAGAAATCTATTTTGAGTACTGCTGCAATCTTTCAACAATGGAAATGAAACGGGGATCTTCGCGGATACAGTCGTATCGGTCACTCTGTAAGCGGTCCAGCATATAGTAGCAATGCGTATGCTCTGTGAGTTCATGGAAATCTTTGTTTTTCTCGTGATAGACCTGAGTATCCATAAAGAATGATGTGTAATGCTTACCGTGGTCGTTCTGATATGATATATCGTAAGACACGGCATGGGCACACATTTTTTCAAGAGATTCCATAGCCTCCTCGGTTTTGCCGAGTGCTATTTGGTAGGTGGAGATCAACCAATGATTGAAGGATATCCTGTTGTGATAAAACATAAGATCATCTCCGTAGATCATGAAATACAGTTGGTTTGAAATACTGAGCATTTTGGCTTTACTCTCCCACGTAGAGGAATCATTGGGAATATCCTTATTCAGTACAAGGTTTCGGATAGCGAACCCAAGACTGTCGGTCAGCTTATCGATTTCATCTTGAATATAGAATTTGGTTTTCCCGTCACCGATCCCGCCCGAAAGTGCACTTTCGCGATAGTATTTCATAGGTGTCAGACGGTCAGCCCATTCTTTTGCCTTTTCAGACTGATTGACTTCTCCGTACAGCATGATCAGCGTATTGATAGCGTCATAGCGTGTATCATCGTCATTACATTCATTGGCTACCGAGCCAAGAAGCGACTCGATCTCTTTGAAAAGCGTCTCGTCGTGAGTTTCTTGCCACACAAAATATAAGCAGACTGCAAGATTATTACGGATTTCATAATCATTCGGATAACGTGCAAAGGCTTCTCTGGCATAAGCGACCTGTTCTTCAACAGTACCATCCTCCGAAAGGCGTTCCATCTCTTTCTTAATGTCGCAAAGCTCTTGCTCTCTTTCAGACAATTTGTATCCGAGAAGCTCGTCAGTGCTGACTGAGAAAAAATCAGCCAGCATCGGAAGCAGTTCAATGTCGGGATATCCGCCCTCCGATTCCCAACGGGATATAGCCTGCGGTGTTACGCCAATTGCTGTGGCAAGGGTATCTTGAGTAATATTGTTTTCTGTGCGAAGCCTTTTTATGATCGCACCGATTTTTATATTCATACCGTACCTCCAAAATGAATTTTGTAAGCTTACGGTTATATTATAAGCGTATTTTTTCGGGTTTTCAATTATCAATTAGTTGTTAAACAGGTAAAGCAGTGCTTTACTTCTCGGGAGAAGCAAGCACTGCTTTACGAAATGTATTAACTCTGATAATTTTACTTATTTATTTTCCGGCTCTTCGAAGGGGAAAGCCTCGGCTACCTCGTCACGGAAGAAGGCACGGGTATAAGCCGCGTGTCCGTGATCATCAGTTACAACGACTCTGAAGAAAGCGTTTTCTCTGTCCGCAGTATCTCTGTACCATCTTTTGATGTCAAAATCAGCGGAGGTTACAGGTCCTTCGTTTACAAGACAGTCGGTAACGTAGCGGCGGCGACCTTGAGTACAAACTCTGACCTGTACCGCATCACTGCATCTTATACTGAGGATTCCCTCTTCAAGGGTCAGAGAATGGATCTCAGGACCGGTGGATGCATAGAAATCACCCTCTTCAAGCGCCTTCATAACGTCGCTGTATCCGAGAGAAGGGGAGGCGATCATTACGAACGCAATAAATGCATGCTCTTCTGAATGTATGTCATCGGCGCCTACCGGGAATATACGGTTTCCGGCCTTAAGAAGATCGTCAAATACGTGGGGCTGGAAATCCTCGTATCCCTTGCGCAGACAGATTCCGTTGGCAACTTCAACTCCCCAAAGACCCTTGAGTCCGATGTAATCGGAATAATTCTGCAGCGACCAGGAGGGGTGGTTGTAGCATACCAAAAATCCGGCTTCATTTGCGGCCGCTATAACCTCATTCATACACTCTGTAGAGTATTCTCTGGTCCTGTGCTCATCACATACCACCAGCTCAAGCTGGTGCTGTCTTTTTCCGAGATGTGTGGGGTGAAAGAACACCTGCTTTGTATTGTGAGGATCCTTTGAAAAAAGATTCATGTGATACGTGCGGCGTTCGGGATCGTTCATGTCGGTAGTTGCTATCTCGTATGCAGTGATAGCGAGGAAGTTATCGTCGCAAAGATCCTGGTGGTCAACACAGATCTCGTGATCTGTGAAAGCCATTATCTGATATCCTTGTGCCTTATATTTCTCCTTCAGCTCCTCTACGGTCAGTTTTCCGTCGGAAATAGTGCTGTGGGTATGGAGATTAGCCTTGTACTGCTTTTCGGTATTGGGAAGAAGATACATTTCCCTGTACTTCCTTTCAAAATATTGTATATCGCCACGATTATAGCACAAAAGAAAAAAATATTCAATGCCGTCAGGAGCATTTAGAAGATAAAGAACGGATAAATTGTGTTGATATGTCTGACAGGTTGTGATATAATTAGGTATTAAATGAGAAAAGCGACCTGCCGAGGAGGAGAAAAAATGAAACTGAGCGAGATTCTTGCACGCAATGAACTGTCTATGTCCTTTGAGGTCTTTCCGCCTAAAACCGGAACTGCCTTTGAAAGTGTAAAAACAGCAACAGAGGAGATAGCTAAGCTCCGTCCCTCTTTTATGAGTGTCACCTACGGTGCAGGCGGAGGAACCAGCAGATATACTCTCGATATTGCTGAGAATATAAAGAAGAACTACGGTGTTCCTACCGTTGCTCACCTTACCTGCGTTTCCTCCACTTCCGAGACGGTACATGAAAAAATTGAAGCTATGAAGGCGGCGGGTATCGAGAATGTAATGGCGCTGAGAGGCGACCTTACCCCGGAGCTTGAAAAGACAGACAGAAGCACCTGGGCATACCGCTATGCGGTAGACCTTATCAGAGATATAAAGGAAAACGGTGCGGATTTCTGTATCGGCGGTGCCTGCTATCCCGAGATACATCCCGAGAGCCGGGATCAGAAGGAGGACATCCGCTATCTTAAGGAAAAGGTGGATGCCGGCTGCTCCTTTCTTACCACTCAGATGTTTTTTGATAACAACCTGCTCTACGCCTTTCTCTATAAGATCAGAGAGGCGGGAATAACTGTTCCGGTCATTCCCGGAATAATGCCTATAACAAACGCAAATCAGGTGGAGAGGGCGGTAAAGCTTTCCGGCTCCTTTATGCCTCATCGCTTCAAGAGCCTGGTTGATAAGTTCGGCTCATCTCCCGAGGCTATGAAGCAGGCGGGAATCGCTTATGCTACCGACCAGATCATTGACCTGTATGCCAACGGCATCCGCAACGTGCACGTATATTCCATGAACAAGCCGGACGTTGCCGAGAAAATTCAGAGTAATCTCTCCGACATCCTCGGAACACCTGTAGTCTGATCGTTTTAAGGAGAAAAGATGAGTATATCATATTGTCAGCTGTCTGAGCATATTATCAGCTCCCGTGACGGTATAGTAAAGATCACCTTCAGCTCTCCTGTGG
>JAFQUL010000078.1 GCA_017408535.1 Clostridia bacterium | reverse complement strand
ATATTCCGCCGGCAGAGACCTTTGCCGGATATATGTATTCAGGAAACTACGCAAACGTGATCTCAGCTTACCTTGCCGCAGCGATAGCCGCAGTAGTCCCCGCTGTATCGGCATTTCCCTTTGCTTTGCTGATCGCCTGTAAAAGGAAATAAAAAACTTACATCAAAAAAGACGCTTGTACGAGCGTCTTTTTTAGGTTTTACTTGGAATTAGATGCCAGAGCAGTCTTTACTGTCTTTATAACAACAGTAAGTACCGCAGCAGCCATCAGCAGAGCACCTGCAAAAATGAAGGGGACTGTACCGATGCCGCCCGTCTCGGGAAGCTGAGATCCGTGAGTATTTCCTACTCTGACACTTACGATCTCCTGCACTGTTTCAGACACAACGTTAACAGCCACGATATCGTGACGAAGAACATATCCCTCGGGGGCCTTAAGCTCCTTAAGGTAGTAAACACCCACGTCAAGATATGGAGAGGTAGCACTTCCGGTCTCGTCGGTTGTGAGTATGATAGTCTCGCCGTTGACCGTCATAGGGACAACAGCACACTGGAGTCCGTCACAGAAAAGCTTTTCAATATCGGTGTCCCCCTCGGTTGCGGGTCGGTAAACCTGGAACTCTGCACCGCTAAGAAGCAGCTCCTCGTTGCTGAAGTCATACTTTACGATCTTGAAACGTCCGTCCACCTCTTCCGGAGGGGGAGGTGGAGGGGGAGGAGGAGGTACGTTCGGGGTATTCTTGGGATAAAGTGATACGATATATTCGTATTCGATTATTGTTTCTGTTCCGTTTTCTCCCTCAATCTCCTTTTCTGTAGGCCAAGGAACAGTTACGTAGAATGGATCAACGGGAGCTTTTACCTTTTCGGTGTTGTGCTTCTCTATAACAAGATACGTTCCGTCACTCTCAACAGCAAGATAAGCATAACCTGTCTTGTCGGTGGTAACGGTACCGATAAGGTTCTCGGGAACGGCATATTTTGCCACGTCGCTTTCGGAAGGGACCTCATCAAGTATCTCTCCCTCACCGGGCTCAACCTTGTACACCTCAAAGGTTATTTCAGATATAGGCGCCTGGTCAATGTTTGACTTCTTATAAAAACGGAGTCCCTTTTCTATATCTTCTTCAAACGAAAACTCAAGTGAAGCATTAACGGGGGTCTTACCGCCGGCTACACCTACCAAAGATTGAGATGCGGTGGGGCCGCCCTCTGCCTCGTAGAAGTATACACCCTTTTCAAGATACTGAGTTCCAACGGCGGTAACCTTGACAGTGTCACCGCTCTTAGCATAAATAGACAGCCCGTACTCATCTCTTTCGTCAAGCTTGATAGAAACGGTATCGGTAACACTTATACTTCCGTCATCAGCGGTAGAATAGCTCTGGATCATCAGAGCAACATCATCGGTTTCCTTCACTCCTGTGTTAAGGAGAAGATGGAGGGAGAGATCGTAGATATCGTCCTTATAATGAACAACATCCGTTCTGCCCACCTGAATATCGGAAAGGACTATAGCACCCTCGGGAGCCTCAACAGGATCAAGATTACACAGATGCCAGATAAGGTTATTGACACGGTATTCCGCCTTGGCATCAAAGGTCTTCTGTGTCCGACCGGGGAGCCACTCCCACACTTCGTTTGTAAAGTCATGCAGAGAGGTGAAGTATTTAACTCCGCTGTTAGGAGTAATTGATACTGTTGCAAAATATGCCTCAGACTTATCGATAATACCCTCGTGGCTGTAATGCCATATAGCCATCTGTACCGCAGAGATGATATCACTGCGGGTAAGGCTGTCGACATAGCTCTCGCTCAGCCCGTCAGCCTTAAGATTAGCCTTCATTTCATCAAGTGTAACATAGGGGTAGGAATACTGCGTTATCGCACGGATGTATTTAGCTGCTGTACTGTTAAAGAAGTCGGCATCCTCAAGATTTACTCTTCGGTAGTCGTTTCCCCAATTGAGTGCTTCAGTATAGTCACAGCAATAAACGACCTCAAAGTTGCTTTTACCGTTAACGTAAGGAAGAACGTCGGGAGTCCAGCTGGTCTTGCCGTCAGAGGTATCAACTATAATAAAGGTCTGCGGAATCGTTTCCGCAACCATGTGAGTACTTACCTCGTAACCAAGGCCAACTGTGTTGCCCCGGACCGCCTCGAAAATATACTCGTCATTACGAGGTGTGACCGCAAAGGATTCTGACCGGAACGTTGTAGGCAGATCGTTGCTCAGCTTCGCAACAAGATCGGGGGATATCTGAGCCTTCTGCTCCTCGGTAAGAGAATCATATGCATTCTGTGCCGCGAGACGTGCCGCAAACATATTTGTAAGGTACGTTTCATATTCAGTTCTCACTGCAAGATGCTTGTTGATAATAGCTTCATCTGTTGTTGCCTTTGTATACTGGCCGGTTACAGTATACAGGCTGCGGTTATTCTGCATCTCCTGAAGAGTATCAATAGCTTCGAGCTGTGCAATAACCGAATCAACGGCTGCAGAGCCCTCTGCAGATGCAGGCATGATCATAGAGATCAGCATTAAAGACGCAATTAAAATGGAGATAAATCGTTTCACTGAATATCGACACCAACTTTCGGACTATGTTAAAATATCTTGTTCATTCTAAAAAAGAAGAGTATGATATCTCACGATAAGGGGATTATATCAAACCCACCGTACAAAGACCGTACATTTTGATGACATTTTCAAAATCTTTTTTCACAAATCACAAAAAAATTCACATAAAAGAAAAAATACTCAGCCGCAGACAGGTTATATTTTACTTTCCGTTTACTGTTATCTGCGTATAGGAAACCGATCATAAAAAGAGCTTGGAATATTGATACACAATATCCCAAGCTCACTTGGACACCTAATCCGGCAATTGAACGCTACGGCGCTCTACCTCCTGTGACAAATTATTTTGTTCGTATTTACTATATCAGGAAATCAAACATAAGTCAATCATTAAATCACAATTTATCGTTCTGCCTATAACTGGTATTCTGTCGGGAACACAAATGGGGATTGTGAGTTATTAATATTGATTTCAGCTTGCTGAAAACTCTGCAGAGGTGTTTCCGACCCGTATCGCATAGCTTTCTCCCTTTACCATATCGGGAGAACTAATGATAACCACCGCATAGGGAAGCTCAGGGGTATAGGTTACAACAGTGTTCCCACTTTCATCACTAAGCGATATTTCCGTTCCTGCCGGTTGGTTGCCCACTCTTACGGCAATAACACCCTGGGATGAATCGCTAAAGGTCTGGGCCATTCCCGAAGCTCCGGTACCGATAAACGTACCGCCGGAGATAGTAGCTGAAGTATCATAATCAAGGGTAGCCGTATCACCCTGTGTAGGACCTGCTACGGTGGTATAACCTCCCGTTATCTCAAGATATCCGTTAGCATCTATTCCGTCACCGGAGGCGTTGACGTGAAGCTCTCCTCCCGAGATAACGATACTGCCGTTTGAATTACCGCCCATACCACCGAAGCCGCCTGCACCGCCGGGTCTGCCTCCGTTCATCATAGGCTTACCGGGAACACCTCCGAACGTGTCACCCTCTCTGTCTCCACCGAAGCCGCTTCCGTCAACTCCTCCGGCAGCATTGAGACCGTCATCACTTGCAACAAGAGCGGTTTTGCCGTCTTTATAAAGAATATGAAGAGCTTCGAGGCCCTCGTAGCTCTCGGTAATATTGATCTCTCCTCCTGCCACGGTCAGGGTATCGTCGGCATGGAAGCCGTCATCGCCGGAGGAAATGTCAAAGGTACCGCCGTTTACTGCTACAGAACCGTTTGAATGAACAGAATCGTCTGCGGAATCTATCTTAAAGCTTCCGCCGTTTATTTCAATATTCCCTGCACTTTTAATACCCTTGATACTTGTACTGCCATCATCTGTCACAATGGTAATCTCAGAGGTATATTCCGTACCGGGAGAGTCCTTTCTTCCCGGCTTCATCATTCCTCCGCCGCCAAAGCCACCCATAAAGTCGCCCCAACTGTCAGAGGTCTGCTTCTTTGAATTTTCACTTCCTCCGCCGGTAATAATATCAAATTCACCGCCGTCGATCTTCATATATCCTCCGGCAGATATTCCGTCACCTTCTGAGGATACGGTAAAATCACCGCCCGCGATATATACAAATCCAAGGGTGGTGTCATCTGTGTTTTCAGAATGAATACCGTCTTTGCCGGATGTTATATTAAAGCTTCCGTCAAGAATTCTTACGCTGTCATTTGCATCTATACCGTGAGATGCAGAATTCAGAGTATAGCTTCCACCGGTAAACACAGCATCATCCTTGGCGACAACCGCATGTCCTGAGGGAGATGCTACGGTTAAAGAGCCTGTACCGTTAAAGGTGATATCCACCTTTGAAAATACAGTACCGTCAATATTATTTTCGTCTGAAGAAATAAACTCACCACCGTTTGTCAGACGGTTTTGACTTCCCTCTGCCAGGGTAACCACTACCTTGTCAGCGGAAAGAGCGTAAATCGGTGCAGAATCTAAAGAGGTTATATCTGCACCGTCAAGTACAAGCCTCGGTTTGTCCTTTTCGTCTGCCGCAACTATTATTTGTCCGTCGCTGAGCGTTCCTCTGAATATATAAGTCCCCTCGTCCGTTACTGTTATTTTACTGCCTGAGATACGTACAGCATCAGAAGGACACTCGGCTGAGTCGCCATTAAGACTGATGACCGTACTCTTTTCACCTGAATAATCCGCATTTTTGTCTCTGTCGGTAAACATATCATCGTCTGTTACAGAGGGGACTTCCGCGGGAATATCAGTCTCCTCAGACGTACCCTCCGTCTCCCCTGCCCCGTCCTTTTCGGTACCGTCAGCTATGTTCTGAGGCGGAACGGGTACAGTAGTGCAACCACTCAGTATAAGTAAAGAAAGAAGCAAAAAAAGAGAAATAATTTTTTTCATAAAAGCACCGCCAATCAAAGCTCTGCAGATACGTTACTGCGTACTGAAACGGTTATTTCAAGATTGCCGTTCCGGCATCTGATCTTGTCGATAAGCTCCTTTTCTTTAAGAATGTCCTTCAGCACCACATCATAGGTAAGTCTGAACATACTGCCCATATTTGTAGTTTTAACCTGAGTCAGCTCACACTGGGAGGTATATTCAGATAAAAGCTCGTCGAAGACACCGGGATAATCAAGATCCTCGGGGACGGTTATTCTTATCGTCTTGTAAAGAAGAGTCTTCTTTTTAGCCCCGAAATCAAGTGAATTGTATATAATGAACACTGCACACATTATTAAGGTGAACAATAGTGCAAATCCGAGGTACCCCATACCGGTAATAAGACCCGCTCCCATTGCAAGGAAGAGTGTTCCTATTTCCTTGGCTGTTCCGGGTACTGAACGGAAACGGACAAGGCTGAATGCGCCCGCCACCGCAACACCTGCACCTATATTGCCGTTTACCATCATTATTACAACAGACACCACTGCGGGAAGTATTGCAAGCGTGACAACAAAGCTCTTGGTATATCTGGTCTTATACATATATGCAAAGGCGAGAAGCAGACCTATCAAAAGCGAAAATCCAACACATATCAGAAAATCTCCGGGAGATATGACCGAGGTCATATCGGTATCAAACAAGCCTTTGAATAAGCTCTCTATCATGGTTATCGTCCTCCTTACTGCAGTTAAAGATCATTTCCTTATATGCAGTTCCGTATTTTGAAAAATTAGTCTTATATATTTTTTCTTTCGAAAGTATCTCTGTCACAGGAAGCGGAATTCCGCCGCTGCACTTTATTTCCATAAGCACCATACCCCCGTCAAGTATGCTCACACCGCCTGTATCTTCACAAAGAGACAGTCTGTCCCGTCTGCACAGTATATTACTGTCAAAGGTAATTCTGAAGCTCGGATCACTGTCGGAATAGTACGCCTCTCTGTCGTATGAAAGGAATACCGTCGGCCGCATACCTCCGTAATAATCAAGAAGATAGTCTATCTCACGGGTGATCTGAGTATCAGTTCCGGGACTCTCTCCGGTATTTAGCCACCTTTCGGCTACGACAAGAGGAAGGGATATCCTGCGTTTATATACTACGTGGTCATATTTCTTTTTCAGCTCTGCAAATACGGGAGTGTCGCCATCAGCCCTCAAGTAGCTTCTGAGCCTTAGCTTTTCCTTATATATCGGCCGTTCGATCGACCTTCTGATCAGCCGATAATTATCGGTATCGTAGTATACGTTTCTGATCGTGGAGCAACCGTATTTATCGGGCGACATAAAGTCCTCTGTCAGAGAAAGGATCCGTTCCTTCTGACTGTCAGTTATTAGATACTTCAGCTCATACCGTTTGAATACCGTCTTAAAAATCTCTATTCCCCCTTCCCTCGCTTTTCACACCAAATTATATCAAATCTAACTGAAACTTTACTGAAAAAACCCTAAAAAATTTTTTTCAGTTTCCTTTCAGCCTTTTTTTGTATTATAATATATACATAGGAAAGGAGGAGATTAAATGAAGATCCTTATAATTGAAGATGAGATAATGCTGGCTGAATCGCTGAAGGAGATATTAAAATCTGCCGGGTTTGATTCAGACATCGCCGAAGACGGAGAAATCGGGATAGAATACGCTATGCTCGGCATATATGATCTTTTAATCCTTGACGTAATGATGCCTAAGCTCAGCGGATACGAGACAGCACGGATACTGAGGCAAAAAGGTCTCTCCCTGCCTATACTCATGCTTACCGCACGTTCTGACGTAAATGACAGGATCGAGGGACTTGACAGCGGTGCAGACTATTATCTCACCAAGCCCTTTGATTCGCGAGAGCTTTTGGCCTGCATCAATGCCCTTCTCCGCCGTCAGGGAGAGAACGTATGCCGCATCACCTTCGGTAACACCTCACTTGATCTCGATATGTGCAGCCTCGTTTGCGAGGGAGGCTCAGTAAGACTGTCTGCAAAGGAATTTGACATAATGAAGCTGCTTATATCTTCCCCGGGACGTAATATAACAAAGGAGCAGATCCTCACAAAGGTTTGGGGATATGATTCAAATGCGGTAGAAAACCACGTTGAGGTATACGTTGGCTTTCTTCGTAAAAAGCTTGCGAGTATTGGCTCAAACGTGAAAATAGAGACCATCAGACTTCTCGGTTACCATCTGGAGGTACAGGAATGATCAAAAGACTGAGGATAAAGTTCATATTGATCAATATGACGATAGTTACAGTTATGCTGGGTGTGATATTCGGTCTCGTCATAAATTTTACAAGGAGTAATCTCGAAAAAGAGAGCCTGTCCTTACTTGAAGGATATTCGCATTCACCGGGACACCCCGGAAGACCTGATATGAACTTTTTAAGAGGTGCTCCCTGCTTTACTCTTCGACTTTCAGACAGCGGTGAGCTTATTGGAGTTTTCGGCTCTGATTTTTACGATCTTACCGATACCGAGCTTTTGGGTGAGCTTGCATCGGAATGTTACGGTGATGACAGTCCCCACGGTGTACTGAGAGATTATAATCTGAGATATATCAAGAACAGAGCTCCTATGGGCAATGAAATATCACTTATATTTACCGACATAAGCAGAGAGGTAAGTACAATGAACGGTTTAGTCAAAAGCTGTCTCCTTATTGGACTTGCCTCCTTTATACTGTTTTTGCTTATCAGTATTTTTCTTGCCTACCGCT
This sequence comes from Clostridia bacterium, assembly GCA_017408535.1. Lineage (GTDB taxonomy): Bacteria > Bacillota > Clostridia > Oscillospirales > CAG-272 > RGIG2161. Next base: position 1,035 of record JAFQUL010000078.1, on the reverse strand, counting down.
CAACACGTCCTCTCAAAGAAGCCTGGGATAGACAGCGGCAGTTTATAGCAGATGCCTCTCATGAGCTTAAGACCCCTCTTACCGTAATAACCACCAACGCAGAGCTGCTGTCAAGTCCGGAATACCCGGATGAAAAGCGAATGGACTTTACCTCAAACATTCTCGCAATGTCACGGCAGATGAGAGGGCTTGTTGAAGATCTTCTTGACCTTGCCAAGCTTGACAGCGGAAAGCAGTCTGTCGTCAAAGAGGAATTTGATATGAGCCGCGCGGTATATGCCGCCGCACTTCCCTTTGATGCGGTGTTTTTTGAAAAGGGACTTTCCTTTGACAGTGATATTGAAAGCAACATTACCCTCAAAGGTAACGAAAGCACACTCTGCCGTGTGGTTGATATCCTCCTTGACAATGCCGCAAAATATTCTTCTCCCGGCGGAAGGGTCACTCTCTCGCTGAAAAGCACGCCGAGAGCATCAGTCACCCTCACCGTTATAAATGACGGAGAAGAGATAACGAAGGAAGAAAGAGAAAATATATTCAAGCGCTTCTACCGCGGTAACAAAGTACGCAGTATGAAATGCAGCTACGGTCTCGGTCTTTCAATTGCCGAATCTGCCGTAAAGGAGCATGGGGGAATTATATCGGTCAAAAGCGAAAACGGACGGAATATATTTACTGTTACTCTGCCGAAATAACATAAAAAAGGTGCTGTAAAAAACAGAATTTCCTTTTACTTGTGAGTTAGTTGATATCCCAAACCTTGGCTCCCTCTGACGAGGGAGCTGTCACCGTAAGGTGACTGAGGGAGAGACAAACCTTTAATTTAATGCTTTTTTACTCTCTCCCTCCGTCTTTTTGCTTTGCAAAAAACCACCTCCCTCGTCAGAGGGAGGCAAGGTCTTCATATTCCCAAAAAACTCGACAAATCATTTATATACATATCTAATCGGATAACAAAAACTAAAAATGCGGAAGAAGCTTGATTTTTTTACTTCTTCCGCACTCTTTTTTATTTAGTTTATTTTTTGCGTGTTT
>JAFQUL010000077.1 GCA_017408535.1 Clostridia bacterium | reverse complement strand
TTTGTTCCCATAAAAACGCCCATTGACAGGGAAGAAGAACGCAGATCAAACCCTCAGATAACTATTGAGAGCACCTGAATATTCAGCCGGAATACTGCCGCTGCCGTACAAAGGGATATCCCTGAAAAATTGCCCAAAGAGATTGAGACAGCTCCGTCCGGTATTTTGGCAGATGAGCCACCTCTTCCTCCCGAGCCTGTTTTGGGTGTTGGTATATTCCGTACGCAGAGTCTGCCTAAGGATGAGTTACCGCTCTTAGAACGGCTAGATCCGGTCAAGCCTGTTGTCACTCAAAAAAATGAAGAATTGCAGACGGTGCTACTGATCACAGATGAGCAGACCGCTACAGAAACAGATGAGTCCCAAGAAGAGCAGGCAGAGGTATATACTCCCGAGCCATACCGCTTTGTCGGTGTATTGTTTGACTGTTATATTATCGCAGAGCTTGAAAATAAGATCGTGGTAATCGACAAGCATGCGGCTCACGAGAGAATAATATTTGAATCGCTCAGGGAAAACACAAAAAAGTCTCACAGATCTACTCAGCTTTTGCTCATTCCCATTGAGGTAAAGCTTTCAAGTGAGGAATATGCCGCTCTGTCGGAATACAGGACGGATTTCGAAAATACAGGCTTCAGCGTAAGCTTTTCAACAGATAATACCGTATCTGTAACTGAGATACCCGTTGATGTGGAAACGTGTGACGTGCCGGATATGGTAGTTACTCTGGCATCCCGTCTTTCGTCCGGTCTGTCTGTAAAGGAAGACACAGAGAAGCTGTATGAAAAGGCACTGTATCAGGCTGCCTGCAAGGCTGCTGTTAAGGGCGGCCGACATGACGAGCTCGAGACAGTAAAAGAAATATGCGATACTGTGATGAAGGATCCGCGCATCAGGTACTGTCCTCACGGACGTCCTGTAGCGCTTGAAATGACCAAGAGCCATTTCGACAGACAATTTTCAAGAATATAATTTTAAGGAGACAAGTCTTTGTTTACTTTAATAAAAAAAGAAGGGTCAGCCAGAAGGGGACGTTTTGTAACCAAGCACGGTGTTATTGAGACCCCTGTATTTATGAACGTAGGGACGTGCGGTACCGTTAAAGGTGGAATTTCCGCTTTTGATCTTCGTGAGGTCAACTGTCAGGTTGAGCTTTCCAATACCTACCATCTCCACATTCGTCCCGGTGATGAAGTGATCGCCCGTCACGGCGGTCTTCATAAGTTCATAAACTGGGATAAACCTATCCTTACCGATAGCGGTGGTTTCCAGGTATTTTCTCTGTCTTCTCTGAGAAAAATAACAGAAGAGGGTGTGCTTTTTGCCTCTCACATTGACGGACGCCGTATTTTTATGGGACCTGAGGAGAGTATGCAGATACAGTCTCACCTTGCTTCTACTATCGCTATGGCATTTGACGAATGTGTTGAGAATCCTGCGGAGTATAAATACGTCAAGGACTCTATCGCAAGGACCACCAGATGGCTTGACAGATGTCTTAAAGAGATGAAGCGTCTTAATTCTCTTGAGGAAACGATCAATCCAGATCAGATGCTCTTTGGCATAAACCAGGGAAGCACCTATGAAGATCTCAGAATAGAGCATATGAAGACCATCGCTGAGCGTGACTGTGACGGCTTTGCGATCGGTGGACTTGCAGTAGGCGAGGCAACCGAGGATATGTACCGTATCATTGAGGCAGTGGAGCCCTTTATGCCGCCGGATAAACCGAGATACCTTATGGGGGTTGGAACTCCCGTCAATATAATAGAGGGTGTTTACCGCGGTGTTGATTTCTTTGACTGTGTAATGCCAAGCAGAAATGCAAGACACGGTAATCTCTTTACCTGGCACGGAAAAATGAATATAATGAATGAGAAGTATATTTATGATGACCGCCCCATAGACCCAGATTGCAACTGTCCCGCTTGCCGTAATTTCAGCCGTGGATATATCAGACATCTGCTTAAGGCTAAGGAAATGCTGGGAATGCGTCTTGCGGTGCTTCACAATCTCTATTTCTATAACGAGCTTACTCAGAAAATCAGAGATGCTCTTGATGAGGGTAGATACGAGGAGTTCTACAGAAAATACCGTTTTGCTCTTGCTGAGAGAATAGACGATTAAATCAGCTTTTGATATAAGGTAAAAAACCGCATATAATGATCTTTCGGTCATTATATGCGGTTTTTTGTTTTATTTACTGTTTTTCTCTTTTCTTTTTTCGGCCATATACTTTTCGATATCGCTCAGGTCAAGTGTCTTATATTCACTCAGTCCTTTTTCGTTATACTGATCTGTGAAATATTCAAGCATATAGCTCATATCCTTTTCAAAATCAAAAAGCTCAGCGGTGTCAAATGCATGAAAATAAATAAATTTAGCC
>JAFQUL010000010.1 GCA_017408535.1 Clostridia bacterium | reverse complement strand
TGGATCTTATTTACCATGAACAGGAGACCGCCGTCGGCAAACTTGGCAGAAAGATCGTTAAGAGCGTCATCCTCCTTGTTTTCGGGAACATAGCAACCTGTGGTATCATGAAGGAGAACGCGTATCTTCTCAAGAGCATTGTAAAGCTTATCGGTATTAACGTCAAGTTCAAACCAACCGTCATCAGTACGGGAGAAGATATTGACGTCAAAGCTGCTCCACAGAGCATCTATGCCTATTCCGGCCTGGTAACCGATGCCGTAGGTATCCTCTGCATCTCTTTCGTTATCACCGTTGACGTTCTCGTATATATCTGCAGCGATACTGTAAAACTTGTCGTAGGTCCAGTCACCGTTTTCAACAATCGTATAAATATCGGTAAGCTCGGGATAAGTAGAGGAATACTCCTCTGCAAGATTCTTATTGTAGAACATTGCGAAAAGGAATCTGGTAAGAGACAGAGAAAGAGAACCGGTCGTAAGATAAAGATCACCCTTTACCTCAGCCTGCTCGTTAAAATACTGTGACCACCAGGGCTTCTCAAGATCAAGATGTTCTACTGTATACAGGTCAGTAAGAACGCTGTCAAACACATAGGGAGCAAACCATACTGTTTTGGTAGCACAGATCTGATAAGTATCATCATCTGCGTTGATCATTTTGTCAAACTCTGTGTTAACATCCTCGTAAGCATCGACACTTATAGTTTCGATCTCAACACCGAGGCGATCCTCGACGAAACGCTCTCTGTTATACACAGAGTCATTTATAATGTCGCTGTTAAGCTCTTCGGTTGTGATCTCTCCATCGTGAAGGCTGTCCTCAATGGTGAGTATGGTGACCTTCTCACCGCCAAAATTAAGATCTGCCGGAAGATCATCTTCCTCATACGCTATTGTAGTCCCCGCATTGCCGGCGGTAGTATCCGCATTGCCGGCGGTAGTATCCTTACTGTTGTTGTCTTTTACCGTTTCTCCTGCACAGGCAGCAAAAGAAAATACCATTGCTACCAAAAGCAATAATGAAATAATACGCTTCATAAAAAACCTCCATTGATCGTTTATGGTCCGACCGTGTGGTACGGCCCTCAGTACGTTATAAGTGCAAAAACAAAAGCAGTTGTTAAAAGCACTATTTTTTAGAGTATATCATAAAAAGGGCTGTCTGTCAAGCATTTTTGCCTTTAATACACACAAGGGCAGATACCTAACTTTGTGAGAATGACTCATCCGGATACGTATTACTATTTGTTCCAAGACAGCTCACTATCGTTGACAACATTTATTACTTCAGAATCTGTTTTCTGCATATAAAACCCCCGCCCGGGATGCCGGGCGGGGATCTTTATTCAATTCAGTTATCCTCGGGATTAAACTCTTTGTTGAGCAATTTGAGGGTGATTTTGAACTTTTTATCGAGATTTGCATACTCCTTGGCGTATGACTGCGAGTTTTCCCCGAGTGTCGATCTATATACACCGCCAAAATCGCCTACCTTCTGGCAGTATATCCAAGAAGAATCAAGTTTGAAGCCGTTAACTATAAGATCTATCATTCTTCTCGACTGAGGATCGTTCATATACTTACCCTTAAGAGCAACGTTAAGATATGAGGGGTGAGTATCTCTGTAGGAATAAGACGCCATCGCCTCAAGAACCGCACCTGCCATATCGGGATTGCGGTTGGTTTTGGGAATTGAAAAAGAGAAATACTGGTCATGCGCATAGGAGTAATACTCCTTCTGCTTATCATCATACTTGGGATAAGGAATTATACCGTATTCATCCTGCATATTACGGAGAGTTGCGCCCTCTGCTGCATGGATCTTATTTACCATGAACAGGAGACCGCCGTCGGCAAACTTGGCAGAAAGATCGTCAAGGCCGCTGTCCGATTCGTCTTCGGGAACAAAGCAACCTCCGGTTTCGTGAATGAGGACACGTATCTTCTCAAGAGCATCGTAAAGCTTATCGGTATTAACGTCAAGTTCAAACCATCCGTCATCGGTACGGGAGAATATATTAACGTCAAAGCTGCTCCACAGAGCATCTATGTCTATTCCGTTCTGGTAACCGATGCCGTAGGTATCCTCTGCATCTCTTTCGTTATCACCGTTGACATTTTCGTATATATCTGCAGCGATACCGTAAAACTTGTCATAGGTCCAGTCCCCGCTATCAACGACGGTATAAATATCGGCAAGCTCGGGATAAGTAGCAGAATATTCCTCTGCAAGATTCTTATTGTAGAACATTGCAAAAAGGAATCTGGTCAGAGACAGGGAAAGAGAACCGGTTGCAAGATAAAGGTCACCCTTCACCTCTGCCTGTTCACTGAAATACTGTGACCACCAGGGCTTTTCAAGATCAAGATATTCTACTGTATACAGGTCAGTAAGAACGCTGTCAAACACATAAGGAGCAAACCACACTGTTTTAGTAGCACAGATCTGATAAGTGTCATCGTCAGCGTTGATCATCTTGTCAAACTCTGTGTTAATATCCTCGTAATCATCCACCGTTACAGTTTCTATCTCTACACCGAGACGGTCCTCAACAAAACGTTCTCTGTTATATACAGAGTCGTTTATAACGTCGCTGTTAAGCTCTTCGGCTGTGATCTCGCTGGTGTGAAGTCCGTCATCGACAGTAAGTATAGTGAACCCCTCTCCTCCGAAATTCAATGTATCGGGGAGATCGTCCTGTTCATATTCTATACCACTTTCGGTTGTGTCCGCAGGTGCGGTGGTTGTTTCATTCTTATTATCTGAGGCTTTCCCGCTGTCTGCACAGGCAACAAAGGAAAAAAGCATCACTAAAATAAGAAGAACAGATGTAATACGCTTTGCCATACATATTCCTCCTTGTAATTCAAGTTACCTACCATGATCATCTGCAATCATGGGGTGTATCTGTAACAATTGTATCTTATGTCTGCTGTTTTGTCAATGCAAAATACAACTTCCCATTGGCTTTTCTGAAAAACGGCTTAAATGATTATAACCGTTTAATTTTTTACGCGCTTGTAGCTTTTTGTCCGCTTATCACTCAGACACCTTTTCGGCGGCGTCAACGGGACAAGCCTTGGCGCATTTATCGCAGTCGGTACATTTTTCTGCGTCAATACTGAATTTTCCCAGGTCGCTTATGATTATTGCGCCGAAGGGGCATTCCATATCGCAGGTACCGCAGCTGATACACTTGTTCTGATCGATCCTGTGTGCCATTTTACGACTCCTTTTTCTCTTCCCCTGCGGGGTTCTTTGCTTTTTTTCTGTGCTTTAGCATTCTCAGCTTAACGTATATTCCGGGGAGATGGTGAACGAGGAAATCCTTGAGCTTGTTTCTTACTGCGGCAAAGCAATCGTGGAGCCAGACAAGAAACTTGTGAGGAACGAATCTGCCGGTAACTCTCACGTCAAGGAACTTCTCATAGGGCCTTCCCAGCCACTTAGGCATAGCGTAAGCCCACTTGTATCTGCGGACAAAGTGCATAAAGTAAGCCTCGATAAACAGTACCTCTTCCTCAGGGAACTGGGGCTGTACCAGAGGAACTCTTCGCTGAGTGAAGTCACCCTCCGGGATAAAGCCCGCCTCCTTTGATATCTCATAAAGGGGAGTACCCTCGTAAGGATAGAAGATATTGGGAATAACGCGGTCACTCTTCATTCTTGCATTGAGCTTAATGGTCTTGAGTGCCTTATGGATATCCTCGTGGGGAAGACCGATTATATTATAGGTCAACTGCGGTATACCGTATTTGTGGAACCACTCTGAGCAGCGGAGTATCATCTCATCGGTCTGATAACGGCGCAGATACTTGAAGCGCATCTCCTGATCGCCGCTCTCAAGTCCCATATCAACTGTATAGAAGCCGCACTCCTTCATCTTCTTTACCGTATCCTCGGTAAGAATGTCGAAGCGGATATTACCGGTACAGGGAAGACCGATCTCCTTCTTGTAAAGCTCGATAAAGGTATCGAACCAATCGGGGAACATATTGAATATGGCATCTCTGAAGTTGATGAACTTTATATACGGATGCTTTGAAATAAGTGTTTTCAGATAAAGGATCGCATTCTCGGGTGAACGGAAACGGGCATATATCTTCTTGTTGGGATAAACCTTTCTGAAGTTACCGTTGCCGCAATAGGTACAGTTGTAAAAGCAACCTCGGCTGACTACCACTATAGCAGTACCGACCTTTGAGGACTCGAGATTATCGAAATCAAAGAGATCAAAGTCGGGGATAGGCAGTCTGTCAAGATCGGAGAAAAGAGGACGGATCGGGTTCTTCTTAAATGACCCGTCCGGCATTTTGAAATAAAGGCTCTCGATATTGGTATAATCCTCGCCGGCACTCATCTTATCGCAAAGCTCAAGCTCCGCATACTCTCCGTCACCTACGCACACGCAGTCAACACCCTCGACAGCCAGGACCTCCTCCGGTACCAGGGTAACGTGATAGCTTCCGCAAATGATAAACGCATCCGGATATACCTCTTTGGTCCATTTTATATACATTTGAGCGTCCGGGAAGGCGGTGGTACGGACGGAAAATCCGATTATATCGTACTCTCCCGCATCGGTAAGCTTTTTCTTATATGATTCCTCGGTATGAAGATTGAGAAGGTGGAGCAAGCCTACCGTGTGTCCGCCTTCTTTAAGTACGGCAGAAATAGAGGCAAGACCCTCGCTGTAGTTGCCGCCGCTGGTCTTATTTGTACAGTCCCGGTCGGTATAATCGGGATACACGAGAAGCATTCTCGCTTTTCTTCCCTTAAGATCTTTCACTATCTGATTCCGTTCCCTTTCTGTTTTTCTGTGTTTCTCTATTGATTATGGATTAAAAAGTGCATATTAAGTCACTTTGCATTATAACACAAACAGCCCTGTCTGTCAATAAAATACAGCGGTAATAAAAAAAGGAGCACTGATCCTTTTTGCCTGGATAAATCCCGAGGTTCAGAATTCAGCGCTGCCTCTGTTCTTTCTCTGTTTGTAAATATCGGCATATTTCTTCTCAAGTCTTTTTTCTATGCCCGGGCGGTTGTCCACCCTTCTTCCGGCGGGGTCAATAGCCACGGTAGTAAGGCCCAAACGGTTTCCGGCAAAAACGTCAACCAGAAGTCTGCCGCCGAGCAGTACCGTGTTTCCCGGATCTCCGCCAAGCATCCTCATTGCCGTTCTGATAGCACCTACCGATGGCTTTCCCGCATCTGCATAAGCAGGAATCGGTAGATCATATGCAAATTTGCCGACACTGTCAGCATCACGGTTTGAAACGATAACTACCTTAACTCTACCGCGAGAAAGGCTATCAAGCCACTCCCTTACCTGTTCGTGCGGAGTTTCTGCCCCGAAATCGCCCAAAACGCCGTCGATCTCGGTGATAAGCACCTTTCCGCCTATACATTCGAAAAATTCCGGAGTAAGCTCCCTGTAGCTACTGATAAGGTAATCCGGAACGAAAAATCGGTCTAACATAAGTCTCCCTAAAGTGTATCTCCGGGTGTTATATAAGCACCCACTGTTCTGTCAAAAATCTAAAATATATTATCAAAAGAGCCGGTCTTTGTCAAGAAGATTTTAAAATATTTTTCTGTACAGGAAGATCCAAAGCCACAAATTTCTTGACTTTTTATACCGCGGGATATATAATTGAACCAGTAGAAAAAGATAAATTTCTTTTACCTTGAAAGGAAGATACTGTTATGAAATTCGGAACTCTTTACGCATACTGGGTACGTGACTGGGGTGCTGATTACTGTGCCCTCGCAAGAAAGGCAAAAAAGGCCGGCTTTGACGTCCTTGAGGTTGGTGCCGGTGACCTTCTTGATATGACCGATGCTCAGCTTGAGGAGCTTAGGGCTACCGCAACCGAGCTTGGTCTTGAGATATCCGCAAACCTTGGCCCTCCCAAGGATAAGGATGTTTCCTCTGCCGATCCCGCTATCCGCGAGGCAGGCGTTAAGTTCCTTTGTGATATTATGCACCAGATGGTGAAGATCGACTGCAAAATACTTATCGGTGCTCTTTATAACTGCTGGCCCTATGACTTCAAGGATCTTGACAAGGAAGGCCTTTGGAAGAGAGCTGTTGAGGGAATGCAGAGAGTCGGTGACGAGGCTGACCGTCTCGGTATAACCATCGCTCTTGAGGTCCTCAACCGTTTTGAGACCCTGCTTCTCACCGATGCCAGCGAGGGTGTTAAGTTCTGCCGCGACGTTAACCGTAAGAGCGTTAAGGTACTGCTCGACACCTTCCACATGAATATAGAGGAGGACGACCTTCCTGCCGCTATCCGTGCTACCGGAGAATGGCTCGCTCACCTTCACGTAGGTGAGGGCAACCGCAAGCTTCCCGGCATGGGTCATCTTGACTGGACTGCTATCGGCAGTGCTCTTAAGGACATTGGTTTTGACGGCATGGTAGTTATGGAACCCTTTATGAAGTCCGGCGGATCTGTAGGCTCTGACATTAAGGTATGGCGCGATCTGTCCGGTAATGCCGACGAAGAGGGAATGGACAGAATGATCGCAGAGTCGGTTGCTTTCCTGAGAAAAGCATTCGCATAAGTGAAGACAGAACGGAGAATATAAAATGCCTCGTATTTGGACTATCGGCGAGCTTCTCGTCGAGATAATGAGACCTACCACCGGCGTTCCGTTAAATGAACCCGG
>JAFQUL010000076.1 GCA_017408535.1 Clostridia bacterium | reverse complement strand
GCAAGGCAGATGTTTGACGATCTGGGGATATTTGACACCGCCGAGCTGCTTGACCTTCTCAGCCGATGGAAAAGGTGCGAGAACTGGCAGAAGGAGGGAGGACGGTACATACCCTCACCGGATAAATTCCTGCGGGAGATATACGGCTTCCGCCTTATGCCGGAAGAGCACAGCGGCAGCTTTGATACAGACGAATTCTTTGCCGCGGCTCTCAGACGGTCGTATACCGAGCCTATGAATGGTGAAAAAACTGCCTCTCGGGGGGGGGATACATAACTTTCCGTGCTATTACGATATTTTGTTGATTTATTTTCCTAAGTGTGGTATAATAATATGAATTACTATGTGAAGATGAAGGTTTGATCTTATGTGCGGATTTGTTGGCTTCAGCGGTGTTATCGATAACCGTGCCGAAATACTTAACAGAATGAAGGACCGTATCGTCCATCGCGGCCCCGATATGTCGGGCGAGCATATTGACGGCGAGATGGCTCTCGGCTTTGTCCGTCTGTCCATCATCGACCTGTCTGACGGTGCTCAGCCGATGTACAATGAGGACGGCTCTGTTGTCATCGTCTTTAACGGTGAGATATATAATTTCGGTGAGCTCAGAGAGGAGCTTATCTCTCTCGGTCATACCTTCCGCACCCGCTGTGATACAGAGGTGCTTATCCACGGCTACGAGGAGTTCGGCCGTGATATCGTGGAGCGACTCCGCGGTATGTTCGCCTTCGTTATCTGGGACAAAAATAAGAGAGAGCTTTTCGGCGCGAGAGATCACTTCGGCATCAAGCCCTTTTACTATACAAGGATCGGCGGAGATATCCTCTTCGGCTCTGAGATAAAGAGCTTTCTTGAACATCCCGCATTCCGAAAAAAGGTCAATCCCCGCGCCCTTCGCTCATACCTTACCTTCCAGTACCCTGCAACTGAGGAGACCTTCTTTGAGGGTGTGTTCCGTCTTCCTGCCGCCCACTCCTTTACTATGCCCATCGGCGGCGAGATGAAGATAGAGAGATACTGGGACGTTGATTTTAAGTCTGAGGGCGACAAGGTATCCTTTGAGGAGTGCAGAGATATTATAGATGAGGCGGTCAAGGAATCTGTCTCTGCCCACAGAATAAGTGACGTTAAGGTCGGCTCATTTTTGTCCGGCGGAGTTGACTCAAGCTACATTACCGCAGTGCTTATGCCGAATGAGACCTTCTCGGTGGGCTTCGCTCAGGATAAATTCAACGAGACGGACGAGGCAAGCCTCCTGTCCGAGAGGATCGGTGTAAAGAACTTCAGACACCTTCTGACTCCCGACGAGTGCTTTGATGCTTTTTCCGATATACAGTACCATATGGACGAGCCCCAGTCAAACCCTTCCTCCGTCCCCCTTTATTTCCTTGCCAAGCTTGCCGCCGAGCAGGTGACTGTAGTCCTTTCCGGCGAGGGCGCGGATGAGATATTCGCAGGCTACGAGTGGTATGACGAGACCCCCGCTATGAAGAAATACAAAAAGTTCCCCGGCTTTATCCGCCGAGGTGCGGCAGGAGTGGCAAAGAAACTTCCCTATTTCCGCGGACGGGAGTTTATCATCAAATGCAGCGGCCGTCCCGAGGATTACTTTATCGGTCAGGCGCTGGTATTCCCGGAAAAGGAAGCGGTTGAGGTTCTGACGGAAAAATACAGATGCGGTCAGTCCCCGAAGAATATTACCGCCCCTATCTACCG
>JAFQUL010000075.1 GCA_017408535.1 Clostridia bacterium | reverse complement strand
GCCCTTTATGCATATCATAGACAGCGCGAAGGCGGCAATGAGAAAAGCGGGAGTTGAGCCTGTGATCGTTCCTATTCGCGGCGGCACAGACGGCGCAAGGCTGTCCTTTGAGGGTCTGCCCTGTCCCAACCTCTCGACCGGCGGTGCAAACTTCCACGGTGTTCACGAGTTCATCCCCGTTCAGTCAATGGAGAAAATGACAGAGATACTCGTAACGCTGATGCAAAACAGATAATAATATAAAAGAAACAGTAATTTTCACAAGAAAGCTGCTGTTTCTTTTTGTTCTTTTTAACCCCCGGCGGTAGAGAAGTTCACAATTGGATGTTACAATATATGTAGTATGTGTTTTTACCGCCGTTTATCGAGGTCGGTACAGTTTTTTCTAAAGCAAGGCAGGTGAGGTTAATTGAAGGAATTATGGGCAAAGATCAGAGAGGCACTCGTTTCTGCCTTGCCTATCACCCTTATCGTATATCTTGTGGCTATGATCCCCGGTATGTCCTTTACCGAACGGGAAATGATCAGCTTCACGGTAGGTGCGGTTTTACTGGTTTTAGGCATCGGATTTTTTAACCTTGGTGCGGATATCGCAATGACCCCCATGGGTACACACGTAGGTGCAGGTCTTTCAAGGCAGAAGACTCTTACCCTGCTGCTTGCCGTCTGCTTTGTTCTGGGTATGCTGATCACTATTGCAGAGCCGGATCTTCAGGTCCTTGCAAATCAGGTGAGCTCGGTAATGAACGGAAAGCTTCTCGTATATACGGTGGGATTCGGTGTCGGTGCATTTTTGCTGGTGGCCATTCTGCGCATCGTGTTCAAGCGCCGCCTTTCAAATATACTGATGCTCTTCTATATGCTGCTGTTTGCTCTTGCTCTTATGCTGGCGGTCAATGAGAATCTTGATCTGCTGCCTATGGCGTTTGACTCAGGCGGTGTTACCACCGGTCCGATCACAGTTCCCTTTATAATGGCGCTCGGTGTCGGTATCTCCAGCGTTCTCGGTGACCGCCACAGCCAGGAAAACAGCTTCGGTCTGGTCGCTCTTTGTTCTATAGGACCTATCCTTGCGGTGCTTGTGCTCGGTATATTTGCACGTAACGATCTCAACTATACGGTAAGCTACGGCTCCGTTGAAGGTGATATTCTCGGTGCATATATCACAAACGCCGGACACGTCGCAAAGGAGGTTGCGATAGCTCTGGGGCTGATCGTAGTATTCTTCCTTCTCTGTCAGATATTCTTCTTAAAGCTCCCCCGCCGTCAGCTTCTCAGGATCGGTGTCGGAGTTGTATTTACTTACATTGGTCTGGTAATGTTTTTGACCGGGGTAAACGTAGGTTATATGCCGGTCGGATATAAGATGGGCAGTCAGATGTCGCTGCTCCACCCCGCCCTTCTGACAGGACTTGGGCTTGTGATGGGTATTCTCGTTGTAATGGCCGAGCCTGCCATACACGTGCTTAACGCACAGGTTGAGGAGGTCACCGGCGGTTACGTCAAAAAACGCTCTATGATGATCGGTCTCTGTGCCGGTGTGGGTGCCGCGATCGCTCTCAGCGTCGTACGTATAATTTTTGATTTTTCCCTTGTTTACTACATAATCCCCGGATATTTTATTTCTTTGGCACTTTCTCTTTTCGTACCTCCTGTATATACCGCCATCGCATTCGACTCGGGCGGTGTTGCCAGCGGTCCTATGACCTCCGGATTTATTCTGCCATTTGCTATCGGCGTTTGCGTGGCCCTTCAGGGGGAAAATGCAGTACTGCGTGACGGCTTCGGTGTGGTTGCCCTCGTTGCAATGGCTCCGCTGATCACTATACAGCTCCTTGGCTTCAAGGCCATAGTTTCCAACAAGATCAAGGAAAAGCGGGCAATGAAGCGTATTCTGGCAGCAGATGATGAGCATATCATCAATTTCATGTAAGGAGGCAGAGATATGGCAAATACCATAAATGAAGCGGCGATAAAAAAGCTGAAGCTGATTATCACTGTAGTCGACCGCGCTAAGGCGGAGTTCTACGTTGACGTGTTCAGCCAGTTTGAAGTAAATTTCCATATGGTAACCGGCGGTAAGGGTACCGCAAACTCTGACATCGTGGATATGCTGGGACTGAATATCAACAAGGCAGTTATTCTCAGTGTAGTGCGTGAGGATCTGGTAGATCCTATTATGAAATGTCTTGATACGAAATTCAAAACCGTCAGAAACGGAAAGGGGATCGCCGTAGCAGTTCCCCTCTCCGGTGTTATCGGTATAAATATGTATCAGTTCCTGAGCAATAATAAGCAAGGCAGGGAGGAATAAGTATGACTACAAATAATCATGAAGTGATTTTTGCTATAGTTAACGCAGGCTATGCGGAGGACGCAATGGAGGTCGCACGGGCAGAGGGCGTTCGCGGTGGTACTATAATCAGCGGCCGCGGCGTTGCAAAAGAAAAGGAAGCCGCATTTTTCGGCATCACCATCCACGCAGAAAAAGAGATACTGATGATGGTGGTTGAAAAGGACATCCGTGACGGAGTGCTCCACGCCCTCTATAAGCAGATGGGTATGCAGCAGAAGGCCCAGGGTATCGTTTTTTCCCTGCCGGTCTCAGACGTTGCGGGACTGGTTCAATTTCCGGACGAAAAGGAAAAAAACGAAAATTAATATAAAAAATATCGGCGGATAAAAGATGTCCGCCGATATTTTTTATGTCTCACGAACTGTCGAGAAATATTTTTCTCAATGTCGGTACAGTACTCGACAAAATTCGTTTTTTGGGGTATAATACAGTAGCATATATTTTTTCCAAGAGGCGTTGAAAATGAAGGAAAACAAGAAGGAATACAAATATAAAGAATATATTGCCAACGTAATGCCCTGTATTTTTT
>JAFQUL010000074.1 GCA_017408535.1 Clostridia bacterium | reverse complement strand
CTTGAACCTGCGGCATCCTGCTCCCAAAGCAGGCGCGCTACCAGCTGCGCTACACCCCGATATGGTATTTAATTTTGAAATGATAAGCTTTTTAAGTTTAACCTAGCCTACGGCGCGCTCCCTGTTGCAACTAAGGCTCTGTCTTCACTCGCGTGGCTCGCTCGCCAATCGCCAAGTTGCTGCCACTCCTTATTCCTCGCTGCATCCGCCACCGGCGGCGCTCGGAAACGTCCCCAGCTGCGCTACACCCCGATTTTTACAAAACTGCTTCAGGTATTGTAACTGTGCGGCTGTATGTGATATAATTATGCTTGATCAACAACATTTAGGACCTTAGAGATTATACCAAATATATGCCGTTTTGTCAAGCGGTGAAAGGGCGGTCGGGAAAATAATAAAAACCCGAAATATTGGCAATAATAGCTAACGGCAACGATATATTCACATAATGGCAAATGAAAGGAGACAGTAAATGAATAAACTTAAAATAACCGACGTAAAGGCCACTGAGATACTGGATTCCCGAGGTAATCCTACTCTTCGCACAACAGTTACTTTGAGTGACGGAAGCCGTGGCAGTGCGTCTGTGCCATCAGGTGCATCAACCGGCATCTATGAGGCAAAGGAGCTTCGTGACGGAGACAGAGAAAGATACTTCGGCAAGGGTGTGCTGGGTGCGGTAAAGAACGTTAACACTACCTTAAAGCTTCTGCTTACCTCTCTTCCGTCAGCTGATATTTTCGGGGCGGACAGAGCTATGATAAAGTGTGACGGAACGTCGGACAAATCTCTTCTCGGCGCAAACGCATTACTTTCGGTATCTCTTGCTCTGGCAAGAGCACTGGCGGTAAGCCTTGGTGTCCCCCTTTGGAGTTATCTCGGAGGTGCGGTCAGAAGAAGCACCCCTGTGCCTATGATGAACATTCTTAACGGTGGTGCACACGCATCAAACAATATCGACATACAGGAATTTATGATAGTTCCCGTTGGGGCGGAGAGCTTTACTGAGGCAATGCGTGCGGGAAGCGAGATATACCGTGCCCTTGGGTCGATACTGAAGTCACGGGGCATGTCTGTTGCGGTAGGAGATGAGGGCGGCTTTGCCCCCGATCTTTCCTCTGACGAGGAAGCAGTAGAGCTGATCTGTGAGGCGATAATCAAGGCAGGGTATACCACCGATCGGGTGAAGATCGCTCTTGATGCCGCCGCGGGAGAGTGGAGGTCTGAGGAAGGGTATCTCCTTCCTAAGCGAGGTCGCAGGATGAGCTATGAGGAGCTCGTGGAGTATTATTCATCGATTGCGGCTAAGTACCCCATTATCTCTCTTGAGGACGGTCTGGGCGAAGATGATACCGAGGGCTGGCGGTATATGACCGAGAAGCTGGGGGATAAGCTGATGCTGGTGGGTGACGATCTGTTCGTTACTAATACCGAACGCTTCGAGAGCATTTCCGCTCTCGGAGCCGCAAATGCCATACTCATCAAGCCTAATCAGATAGGAACTCTTACCGAGACTCTTGAGGTAATTGAGCTGGCAAAGAAAAAGGGCTACCGTCCCGTGATATCTCACCGTTCCGGTGAGACCGCAGATACCTTTATCGCTGATCTGGCGGTAGCGGTGTCAGCACCTTTTATAAAATCCGGTGCCCCCTGCCGCGGTGAGCGTACCGAAAAGTACAACCGCCTGATAGAGATCACCGAGGAAATGAACTGATAGAAGGAAAAACAGCAGACCGACGAGTCTGCTGTTTTTCCTTCTACTCGATATAATTTTCAAGCGGTTCTTTGTAGTAAGCGATACCAAAAATATCAAGGTCGGTTATCTTGACTTTCCCTTCCGCCAGAGCATCTTTTACAGTTTGCTCACTGCCGTCCTTATAGTGAACTGTGATGTACTGGCTTTTGATGGAGGGAAAAGAATAATAGTATTTGTTGTCTCTGTAAAACGGCTCAAGCGCATCTGCGGTAGAAATCTCACCGCTTTCCGTCAGATCAATGATACTATCAATGAGCTTAGGCTCAGAGAAATATCCGATACCGTGAAGATCAAGATCTGTTATTTTGATATTCCCGTTTATCAGAGCGTCCTTTACACCCTCGGTACTGCCGTCGGTGTATTCTACTGTTATGTACTCGCTGATGGGATTACCGAAAATGTATATCCTGTCATAGGTCTCGTAGAATACCTCTTCTACGTCCGGAAGCTCAACTCCCTGCGAATTGTCGGTTATGCTCTTGATTACTTTCTCTGCTTCTTGTTTATCTTGTTTGATTTCTGTAAAGTACGGGATTTTATATACATCAAGATCGTTTACAGAGATTCTCTCCTCGGTAAGAGCGTCTTTGATATTCTGCTTTTCTCCGTTTTCATATCTGACAATGTAGTACTCACTCTCAAGATTTGCTAAAAGATAGTAGCGGCTTTCATCCTCGTATATCACTTCGTGACAGGGTCTGATATCAATGTCGGGGGCTTTCTCATAGGTTATGCTGATCACTTTATAGTTGTCTGTTTCCCCTTTGCAGGATGAGAGACATAAGAGCACGACTGTTACCGCTGTAATTATAACGGATAGCTTTTTCATTAATTTCACCCTCCTTACTGTATTCTTAGACGGAGGCGGGACAAAAAAAGTTCCCGGTCTTACAAATAAAACTACTATTGCATTTGCCGTTATTTTGTGATACAATATTTATATATTTTTTCAAAAAAGGTAACAGACATGAAAAAGACGGTGATCCCCGCCGGATATTCTTCGGCACTTTCCCTTTACGAGACACAATCAGCCATCGGTATGCTCAAGCGTGCCTTTGAGGACAGACTTGCCTCTGAGCTTCATCTCAAGAGAGTAACTGCCCCTCTTTTCGTTGACCCTAAAACCGGTCTTAACGATAACCTCAGCGGCTCTGAGCGCGCGGTAAGCTTTGATATACCTTCTGCCGGTATCAATGCGGAGGTAGTCCACTCTCTTGCGAAATGGAAGAGAATGGCTCTCTACCGTTACGGCTTCCCGGAGGGAAGGGGACTCTATACAGACATGAACGCTATCCGCCGTGAGGAGGAGCCGGACAATCTCCACTCGGTCTACGTTGACCAGTGGGACTGGGAGAAGGTCATCGGTGAGTCTGACCGTAACTTTGACTATCTGGCAGACACGGTAAATAAGATCGTCGGTGCTATATGCGACACTGTTGACGTTGTACGTGCCAAATATTCCGCCATCACCACAAGCCTTGAGAGAACGGTTAAGTTTATCTCTGCCGAGGAGCTTCTTAAGATGTTCCCGGATAAGTCTGCCAAGGAGAGAGAGCTTGAGGCGGTACGCCGCTACGGTACCGTATTTATTTCCGGTATAGGTGCGCCGCTTTCAAACGGTAAGCCTCATGACAGCCGTTCCCCCGACTATGACGACTGGACTCTTAACGGCGATATCCTTTTCTATAACGAGCTTCTTGACTGTCCCTTTGAGATATCTTCAATGGGTATCAGAGTAAACGCAGAGTCTCTTGACCGTCAGCTTAAGGCTTCGGGATGTGATGCGCGCCGTACTCTCGAATATCACAAGATGCTCCTTGCCGGTGAACTCCCCCAGACCATCGGCGGCGGTGTCGGTCAGTCACGACTGTCCATGCTTATTCTCGGAAAGGCCCATATCGGTGAGGTGCAGTCATCTATATGGGATGAGGAAACTGTAGATGCCTGCAAGGGAACAGGGGTAATTCTTCTTTGATATATCATCCGGCCAAAGACCGCTGTATTAATTACGGCGGTCTTTTTTAATAATTTTTTCTTTTGGGAGAAAGTTTTTCTTGTGCATTACGATTTAATATGCAAAAGGGCAGATCACAGACATGTATGCGAGGCCAATATGAAAAACAGCATCGATGACATCATTATCAAGTTGCTTTTCGACAGAGATGAAACAGCACTTGAAAAGATACAGACCGAATACGGTCAGCTAATTAAATATATTGCTTTTAACCTGTTTAAGAACAGCGATGTTGCAGAGGAATGTCTCAATGACACCCTTCTTGACATCTGGAATTCCATACCTCCTAACAAGCCCGTGTCCGTTTCCTCTTATGCTGCGATGCTTGCACGCCGGCGTGCAATAGACCGTTTGAGGAAGGAACATGCGGAAAAGCGTATATATCCGGGTAATTCTGTTTACCCGGATGTATACGGCGAGCTTGCAGATATGGATGATCTTTCTGAAACGGTGATCGAGGGGATAGAGCTGTCGCGGCAGATTAACCTTTTTCTCGGGGGACTGTCCGGCACTAATCGGGAGATATTTATCAGCAGATATTTTGATTTTGAAGAACTTGACAGTATTTCAAAGAGACTGAGAATTTCCAAAAATTCAGTAAACACAAGACTGTTCAGAATGAAAAACGCATTCAAAAAACAGTTGACGGAAGGAGGGTATCGTGATGAGTGACCGCAACCGTTTTATCGACCTGATGGGCGATATAGATCCGGAGCTTCTCCGTGAGCACATAGAATATAAGAAAAGACCGTCTTTTATAAGGATGCTTCCTTCTGCGGTGTCAGCGGCGGCAGTGATCCTTGCGGCTGTGATAGCTATTCCGTTTTTTATCTCCCGTCCGGATTCCTCTTATCCTCCCGATAGCTCGGACCAGGTTACTACTGCCGTTGAGCCGGTAGAGCGGCTGGTTCTGTATTCAGAGCTCAGCGGTGTCCCCGCATACGACGAGGATTATACCCTGCCTGCCGACGGAGAAGTACGGATAGGCGGCGAGCTTGAGGCGGCTCTTGCATCAGACGTCGCTCCGGACGCGGCCTATGCTCTGGTACTGAGGGTGGGATCATCCGAGTATTTAAATAATATTTCCAATCCGATCCTTGCGGAAAAGGCCAATAAAATAATGAGTATCAACGAAGAGGAGATAGCTGTATTCAAAGAAAAGTTTATGGCCGAGGCTGCGGCACATCTGAGGATCATAACCGAGGCTGATTTCGAGTACAGAAAAAACATCGGAAACGGGGGTAGCGTCCGAGAGGGAATAAACAAGATAAATGAAAAATATGACGAGATAATAAAATCTCATATGTTGGGAGAAATAAGCAATGATGAGCTGAATAAGGCTATGCAGGCTAAGTATGACGAGCTCAGTGCGCTTACCGAGAATTATCTGACTGCTCATAAAGAATTCCAGGCACAGTACTTTAGCCATCTCGAAAAGCTGGATCTGGTATATCTTCAGTACATTAATTCACTCAAGGATGGGCTGGCTTCTGCCTACGGTGAGTACAACAGTGATATATATCAGATTCTGGATAAGTACTTCGGAGGTGACAATATATACGGTCTTTGGGCTAGCTCCCGTGAGTATCAGCAGTATTGGGCTGCTCTTGAAAATCGGGAAAACGGTATAGCTGTCGAGGCCGATCCGGAAAGCCTTGTACGTTCCTGGCTTGAGGAATACGATCAGACACTTACAAAGAAGATGAGGAACATCATTGACTGGAAAGTGTTCAGCGTGGATACCAACGGTATGGTCACAAAACACCTCAGCGACAGCGGAATAGACTATTCTCTCCTTGCGGTTAAGACCGTTTCAGAGGAAAATATAGTAACAAACGATACTGATTGTGTCATCGCCATAATGACGAAGGAGCAGATAGAAACCTTTAACGCTCCGGAAACTGTGGGAGTTGAGCTTGACTTAGCACCCTTTGACTGGCAGGACGAGGACAGCGACGGAATCGTGTATTCATTACAGAGAAAATAACCCCTCGGATATAGGGAAAACAAAATAATTATGCCGCAGAAAGCGGCAGAAGGGAGATCAATATGAAACAAAAGGAAAACAGCACCAAAAGAAAGCTTATCCCCGCCATTTTATGCACAGCTACAGCTCTTGCCGTCACTTGTGCCTCTTTGCCGTTCTTTGTATACGGTGCAGAGAGTCAGCCGGAGGATCTGCCCGGAGTATCTGTGAGTGAAGTTAACGCAGACGGCACTGAAGGGGCTTCCGCCACAGAATATACTGAGGCGGATGATACTACAGTGGATAATGTTACTGCGGAAGAGATTGCAGATGACGAGATCGTCGAGTGGACTCCTCGTGACTTTGCCGTGATAGTTGATACTCATCCAAATGAGAGAAATGAGAGCGTCTCACTTAAGGCTTCAGACAAGATCGGCGGTATCCCCGTTAAGGATCTGATGGAGCTTGATAAGATCTTCATAGACGCATACGAAGCGGCTAAGGAAAGACTGGGGGTCTCCCACGTTGACGAGACCAAGACCGTTACCCCCGAGGTGCAGGCGCTGTTTGATGAGTTTAACCGAAAGATGGATGAACTTGACGAGAAATACGAAGAAGTAACAGATGAAAAGATCGCAGAGCTGCACAGTCTCAGCGATAAGCTTCTCGCAGACCTCGAGCCTACCGGTTATTGGAAAACAACTAAGGAAGAACGTGAGTTGTTACTTCAGGCCTCACGTGAAGCTATGGAAGCCTACGATGAAGCCTATGAAGAAAAGTTCGGCCCGAGATTCGGAAATATTGATTTTGGTGACATAGATATTTCCGGATGGTCGGATATCGATTACTTTGGAGATAGGGAAGACTCAAGTGAGGATACTGACAGCTATACCCTTGAGGAAAAAATCAATAAGCTTCTTGAGGAACGAGAGGAAAAAATCAATAAGCTTCTTGAGGAACGGGAGGAGAGAATCAATAAGTTTCGGGAGGAGCAAGGAGAAAGGATCAGCGAGTTCCAAAAGGAGTGCGAGGAAAGACTTGCTAAGTACCGTGAAGTCATGGTCAAAGTAGATGAAAAGGTCAAGGAAGCGATCAAGGAGGCCGGACTTGACTACATTGACATGAGTAAGAACGATACTCCCGAGACAAGAAGGATCACGGAAGAATATTCTGCGGCAATTGATGTTATCTCCGCAAAATATGCCGTTCTCAGAGAAGAGATATACAAAAAGGCATATAATGATATAAATTATGATGAGGCCACCGAGCTCGAGGCACTTAATGAGAAAATGTTAGATGAATTAGATGTACTTGCGGCAGAGCATCAGGATAAGCTTGAGGCGGCCGGATACTGGAACGCTACCAGGGAAGAAAGACAAATGTACTGCGAGGTAGCATACAGAGTACAGCGCGAGTTCAGCGAAGAGCTTAACGAAGCATTGGGTATGAAACGTGACTGAAGATGATCATACATCTTTTCCGGGCACCGCAATTTTTGCGGTGCCCGGACGCTTTTTTTAGGACATTTATTATATAATTAAATTAAAAAGAAAAAAATAATAAAAAATGTGTAAGATTTACCCTTTTCACAACGCTATAGTAAATGAGTCGACTCAAAGAGGGCAATAAACGGAGGTGGTAAAATGCGTGAGGAAGAGCTTGTCTCCCTGCTTCGGAGAGATCCGGAGGAGGGGATGAGACGTGTTATGCGGACTTACGCAGGCCTTGTTCTGGCTGTTGTCAGAGGTAAGCTTCCACGTCATTTGTTCTGTGACGCAGATATCGAGGACTGTGTGGCACAGACCTTCTCCGAATTTTACTGTGACCTCGGTAAATACGACCCCGGCAGGGGAAGTATCAGAAGTCTCTTGTGTGTTATAGCGAGAAACAACGCTACCGACAAGCAAAGACAGAGATATAAGGAAAAGGGAATCCTTTCTATCGACGATGAGAATATCGGGATGTACGGTGACGTACTGAGCTATGACGGCGGCTTTGATGCAGCCGATGACAGACAGCTCCTGACCACAGCCATCGCACAGCTGGGTGAGCCGGATAAAGAGATCGTAATAAGAAAATTTTATTTCTGTGAAAATTCAAAGGCAATTGCCGAAAAGCTGGGACTCTCTGTCTCAAACGTGGACACCAGAACACACAGAGCAATAGCAAAACTACGAAGTATACTTGGAGGTAAACAATGAAAATAAAGCTTAACGATTTTTTCGATAAGGCTTCGGCAGAAGAGCTTGACACTATACTTGGCGACAGCTTTACCGATGAGCCGGCAGATCCCGTTATGCTCAAACGTCTTGAGAAAAAGGTCCTCGGAAAGAAGAAATCCCGTAAACCTGTCTTTAAGCGTGTGACGTCAGCTGTGGCGGCGTGTCTCGCAGTTGCGGTGTGTGCCGGTGCCGGAGGGTATGCGCTGAAAGCCGAAGCCGCAGAATACAAGGCGGCGGCAGACTTTTTTGAAGAGTATAATCTCTCTGCAGAGGGACTTACACGTTCTGAGGTCAAAAAGGTATACAGAGACATTTCTTCACAGTCATTCAGCTATTCCGCAACCGCAGAGGTTATCAAGAACTCGGTCTATGAGGGCGATATTGAGGGGTATGCAATATCCGCAGAAACGCCTACACCCGAGAACATTGCCGAGTTTTGGAACAGCAGAGTTGACTACAATGAGATAGATGGCGAAAGAGCTGAGCTGATCGTGCCCGATGAGCTTGGAGAAGACCCCTTTGAGTTTGCTGTGTTCAGCGGCGAAGAGGAGCTGTGGAGAATAGATTTAGGCACAGATTATCTCCTTAGGAAATGGGCAAAGCTCGATGACCGCTACGTGGTATTTGGCCGGGGTCTTGGTGTGTGGGACAGTGTTGTTTTTGCATGCATCAGCGCTGACGGACAGCTACAGTTTGTTAAGAATATCAACCTTGTTGAGGACGATGACCCGATGGACTTTGCAGTCGAGACCATTGAGGCGGTGTTCTCAAACGAGGAGGGCGGAATCACTATCCTTGGCAGTGCACTTGACTCTGCGACCGACGGTGGCTTCGGAAAGTGTCTGTACATTATCAATACAGATTCATCCGGAAATGTGATCAGTACAAACACTGCCGATGTGGGATGGCTGGCGATAACGGGTGTAACACAGACACAGGACGGATATCTGCTTCAGGTGGCTGACGATACCGACGATAGAAACAACACTATACTTAAGATAGACCGTGAAGGAAACCCGGTTGTAAGTATAGGACTCGGTGAGGATAAATATATTCACAACATCACGGATATGGCAGAGGTGAACGGTAAGCTGTATATTTCAAGCTACGTTACTGCCGAAGACGATAGCTTTACTCTGAGAAAAAATCTTACGTCTGCATACGGATACGAGGATATGATGGATAATTCCGATATAGACATATC
Organism: Clostridia bacterium; assembly: GCA_017408535.1. GTDB lineage: Bacteria > Bacillota > Clostridia > Oscillospirales > CAG-272 > RGIG2161. The sequence goes on along the minus strand of JAFQUL010000074.1, from coordinate 12,823 downwards.
CGAGGAAGAGCTTCTTTTGGCGGTTAAGGAAAGCTATACCGCAATGCTGCTTATATGCGATATCGAAGAGGGTAACGTGCAGAATTTTTATTCGGTAGACGGTGCTGTCGGTGCCAGACTTACCGTGTCTGACGCGGGTGATGTGATCTGGGACGTAAAGAATATAATCGAGGCGGAAGTTAAACACTATTATGAGATATACACACTGAACACAAGGTGCTCTGTTTCCAGGTATCTTATCGCTAACGGCGAGGTATCGGGTATAGAGGACACAAGTAAGTATTCAACTCATAAAAACCAGTACTATCATCAGTATACCAATGAAGAGCTCATCGAGCATATAAAGGATATTTTCGGTGAAGTTGAGGGTATGGACTAATTTTGATATTTACGGTAAAGTTCGGTACCTGAGAAAAATATCTTCTATACTACAAAAAAGAGTGCTAAGAATCTAAAATAAAGCCCCCCTCGCGATGGTTTATCCATCGCGAGGGGGGCTTTTTAACCCTATAGCCTGTTACAGCTCACGTCTGCCCTCAAGGGCGCGGAAGAGTGTTACCTCGTCGGCATATTCAAGGTCGCCGCCCACGGGTACACCGTAGGCAAGACGGCTGACCTTCACGTCGGTATTACGGAGCAGCTTTGAGATATACATAGCAGTCGTCTCACCCTCAACGGTGGGATTGGTGGCAATGATTATCTCTTTTACACTGCCGTTATCAAGACGGGCGAGAAGCTCCTTTATCCTGAGGGTCTCGGGGGTAATACCGTTCATGGGGGAAAGAGCACCGTGAAGCACGTGGTAAAGACCGCGGTACTCCCTGACTCTCTCCATACTCATGACAGCGCGGCAGTCCTCTACCACGCAGATGACACTTCTGTCTCTTGTGCTGTCAGCACATACCGGGCAAAGATCGCCCTCGGATATATTCTGACAAACGGGACAGGTACCGATATCCCTCTTGGCTCTCATTATCGCATCGGCAAACTCCTCTGCCTCTTCGTCGGTATAGTCGAGAACGGAGAATGCCAGACGGACTGCAGTTTTTCTGCCGATTCCCGAAAGGTGCTGAAACTGTGAGATCAGCTCCTCCAGGGGCTCAATATATTCCGCCATCGGCTTACATTATGCCGGGGATGTTAAGACCGGATGTGATCTTGTTCATCTCCGAGGAGTTGGTATCGTCAACCTTCTTGATAGCCTCGTTTACAGCGGCTACGAGAATGTCGGACAGGGTCTCGATATCGTCGGGATCAACTACCTCTTCAGCAATGTCAATGCCGAGGATCTCACGCTTGCCGTTGATCTTTACCTTTACTACTCCGCCGCCTGCAGATACTTCATATTCTTTTTCGTCAAGCTCTGCCTGGAGATTCTGCATATCCTCCTGCATCTTCTGTGCCTGACGGAGCATGGAGTTCATATTGCCGGGGCCGCCGCCCATACCCTTGGGAAGTCTTGCTTTCATTTTATCTGTCTACCTTTCCTTGCAAATTATATATTTTCAAGAGCCGATCTGATATCGGCGAGAATATCCTCTTTATTCTCAATACCAACCGAAAGACGGATAAGGTCGGGAGAAATACCTCCTGCGATCATCTGCTCGTCGGTGAGCTGTCTGTGAGTGGTGGATGCGGGATGAAGCACGCAGGTACGAACGTCAGCCACGTGGGTAACTATTGCGGCAAGGCGGAGATTGTCCATAAACTTGGTTGCCGCCTCACGGCCGCCGCGGATACCGAAGGAGATAACGCCGCAGGTACCCTTGGGCATATACTTCTCAGCCAGTGCGTGATACTTACTGGACTCAAGGCCGGGATACTCTACCCAGGAGATACGGTCGTCCTTCTGAAGCTCCTTTGCTATATAGAGAGCGTTCTCGCAATGTCTTTCCATTCTCAGCGCCAGAGTCTCAATACCCATATTGATGAGGAATGCGTTCTGGGGAGATTGGATAGAACCAAGGTCTCTCATTATCTGTGCGGTAGCCTTGGTGATGAACGCACCCTTACCGAACATCTCGGTGTAGGTAACTCCGTGATAGGAATCATCGGGAGTGGTGAGACCGGGGAACTTGTCTGGGTACTTAGACCAGTCGAAGTTACCGCTGTCGATTATAGCACCGCCGACGGTAGCTGCGTGACCGTCAAGATATTTGGTGGTGGAGTGAGTAACGATATCGGCACCGAACTCAAAGGGTCTGCAGTTTACCGGGGTGGGGAAGGTGTTGTCAACTATGAGGGGTACACCGTTCTCGTGAGCGGCCTTTGCGAACTTCTCGATATCAAGAACGATAAGAGCGGGGTTTGCGATAGTCTCGGCAAACACAGCCTTGGTGTTGGGACGGAATGCCGCACGGAGCTCTTCCTCTGTACAGTCGGGATGCACGAAGGTGGTCTCGATACCCATCTTCTTCATGGTTACAGAGAGAAGATTGAAGGTACCGCCGTATATAGCGGAGGATGATACCACGTGGTCGCCTGCAGATGCAATGTTAAATATTGAATAGAAGTTTGCCGCCTGACCGGAGGAGGTGAGCATAGCCGCCGCACCGCCTTCAAGAGCACAGATCCTTGCTGCCACCTGATCGTTGGTAGGATTCTGAAGGCGGGTATAGAAGTAACCGCTCTCCTTTAAGTCGAAGAGGTTGCCCATCTGCTCGCTGGACTCGTATTTATAGGTTGTGGACTGATATATGGGCAGGATACGGGGCTCGCCGTTTTTGGGAGTATAACCCGCCTGCACGCATTTTGTATCTATTTTATATTCTGCCATTTCTTTATCTTCCTTTTTGAAAATTGAAAATTAAGAACTAAAAAATCAGTTCTGAGGCTTGTAGCTGTCCTTAAGGCTTACGATGCGGTTGAATACCTTGGGATCGTTTATGTCGGCTACAAAGTAACCGTTACGGACAAACTGGAAATGCTCTTCGGGCTGAGCCTCAGCGAGAGCGGGCTCTACCTTTACCTTCAGCTCGGTAACAGAGTCACGGTTAAGGTGGGAGTTGAAGTACTCGTCTCTGTCAACGTCCTCGGGGATCTCGCAAATGTTGGGGATATCGAAAAGTCTGTCATAGAGCATAACGGTTCTGTCCTCGGCGTGATCTGCGGACAGCCAGTGGATAGTACCCTTGATCTTACGTCCGTCAACGGGGTTGCCGTTGCCGGTCTCAAGATCAGCTGTGCAGTGGATGAGGGAGACCTCACCGTTCTCATCGTGTTCAACAGAAACACATTTAACGATGTATCCGCCCATAAGACGAACCTCTCCGTCCGGCTTCATTCTGAAGAACTTGGGAGGGGGAACCTCAGCAAAGTCTGCACGCTCGATGTACAGCTCACGGGTGAAGGGAACCTTTCTGGTCCCTGCATCGGGATCGCCGGGATTATTGGGGAGCTCGAAGTACTCTACCTGTCCCTCGGGGTAATTGTCAATAACTACCTTAACGGGATCAAGCACAGCTACACGTCTCTTCGCGGTGGTGTTAAGCTCCTCGCGTACGCAGTGCTCAAGAAGCTCTACGTCAACTACGCTGTACGCCTTTGCAATACCTGCGCGGCGGACGAACTCAAAAATGGAGGAGGGGGTGTAACCGCGGCGGCGCATACCGCAAAGGGTAGGCATACGGGGGTCATCCCAGCCGTCAACCATTCCGGTCTCTACCAGCATTCTGAGGTAACGCTTGCTCATTACCGTATAGGTAACGTTAAGTCTTGCAAACTCGTACTGATGGGGAGCAGGCTCAAAGCCGATATTCTCAACTACCCAGTTGTAAAGGGGGCGGTGGTTCTCAAACTCAATAGAGCAGAGAGAGTGGGAGATCCCCTCAAGAGCATCCTGTATTGGATGAGCATAATCGTAAAGGGGATAAATGCACCACTTGTCACCCTGACGGTGGTGAGAGGTGTGAACTATGCGGTAGATCGCAGGGTCACGCATGTTCATATTGGGGGATGCCATATCTATCTTGGCACGGAGGGTGCAGGCGCCGTCCGGAAATTCGCCGTTCTTCATTCTCTCAAAGAGAGCCAGATTCTCCTCGACTGAGCGGTCGCGGTAGGGGCTGTTCTTACCGGGAGTATTGAAGTCGCCTCTCATACTCTCCATCTCTTCCTTTGAAAGGTCGCAGACGTATGCCTTACCGTCACGGATGAGCTTAATGGCAAATTCGTAGCACTTATCAAAGTAGTCGGAGCCGTAATATATACCGCCCTCGGGTACTGCGCCCAGCCACTCGAGGTCTCGGTAGATAGAGTCAACGTACTCGGTGTCCTCCTTTGAGGGGTTGGTATCGTCATAGCGAAGATTGAAAAGACCGCCGTATTTCTTTGCCGTACCGTAGTTGATATATATAGCCTTGGCACTGCCTATGTGAAGGTAGCCGTTAGGCTCGGGAGGGAAACGGGTATGGATCTTTTCCACCTTGCCCTCGGCAAGGTCAGCGTCGATTATCTCGTGAATAAAGTTGGATGACATTTCTTCCATGATCAAAGGGTCTCCATTCTGCTCTTTAAGCGTTTAATAGTTTTATCGTAACCCAGAATCTGCATTACTGCGTACATATCCGGGGAATTCTGACGTCCGGTAACGGCTACGCGCAGGAACATACTTACGTCTGCAACACTGCCCTTGTAGCTGTCGGGGTTAGCCTTGTATTCCTTCATATCGGGACAGAAACCGTTGTTCTTTGCGATGGTCTTGACCTTGTCAAACCACTGATTCTGGTCATCCTGAGGACTGTAGACCTCTGCAAACTCTCCGAGGATATTCTTAATGTCTGCCTTGTCAAAGCTGTCGGGGTAGTCCTCTCCGCCGTCAAAGAGCTCGTCAAAGAAGAAGCCCATATAGCCGGGGAGATCGGAGAATACCGTAATATCCTTACGGGGCTTTTTGCCGCCGCGGCCGATGGAAAGGATGGCCTTTGAATATTCGGGGTTTCTTGACAGAAGTGCGGCAAAATCGGGAGCGAAGCTCTCTGCCCACTCAAGAGATGCATCGTACATCTCGTCAGCGGAAAGCTTTGAGAGGATGGTCTTGGATATATCGTTAAGCTTATCAAAGTCAAAGAGACAGCCGGAGGGGCTCATCTTCTTGACGGTGAAAGGGAAATCGGTGTAGGGAAGATCGGGATTTGCCAGTCTCCACTCTTCAAAGTTTGAGTTAAGGAGAGTCATCATATACTCGGTTGTAACGAGTACGGGATAACCGGAGGCATAGAAGAAGGACATTGCAAACTCGGGGTCCTTTCTCTTTGAGAGCTTTCTCTTCTTGCCGTCGTCAAGCTTAAGCACCTGAGCGGTGTGGATGTACTTGGGCATCTTAAAGCCGAGGGTACGGAACAGCTCAATGTGGAAGGGAAGGCTGGGAAGCCAGCTCTCGTCTCTTACCACGTGAGTGGTACGCATAAGGTGATCGTCCACCGCGTGTGCGAAGTGGTAATCCGGGATACCGTCAGACTTGAGGATAACGTGATCGATAAAGTTGGCGGTAACGTCTATCTTGCCTTTTACAAGATCGTCGAACTTGAAACTCTGACCGTCCTCACCCTGAGAGCGGAGACGGAGAACAAAGGGAACGCCTGCGTTCAGCTTTTCCTCGATGGCATCAAGGTCTGCGTCACGCCACTTTGCCCACTTGCCGTAGTAGCCGGGGGTCATCTTGATGCTCTCCTGCTCAGCGCGGATCGCGTCAAGCTCCTCGGGAGAGCAAAAGCAGGGATAAGCGTGTCCCTCTTTTACAAGCTGCTTTGCGTACGTCTGATATATTTCTTTTCTCTCTGACTGGCGGTAAGGACCGTAGGCACCGTTGTCGCCATCCGCTGTAGCACCCTCGTCAAAGTGAATATTAAACTTTTCAAGCATATCGATGATAAGAGAAACACCGCCCTCAACCTCACGCTTTGCGTCGGTGTCCTCAATGCGGAGCATAAACACACCGCCGGACTGATGGGCAAGTCTCTCATCAATAAGCGCGCCGTACAGGTTGCCGAGGTGAATAAAGCCGGTGGGGCTGGGAGCAAAGCGGGTAACCTTAGCACCCTCGGGAAGGTCTCTCGGTGGGTACTTTGCCTCCATATCCTCGGGAAGGGTAGTGATATTAGGATAGAGTAGTTCTGCAAGACGTTCGAAATCCATTTTAATTCTCCGTTTATATAACTGTTATTTTATTAGCTTAAGATAGGGATTGTGTACCTTCTCATAAAAGAGAGTGGTGTTTTCTCCGTGACCGGGATAGAGGGTGTAATCCGTCTCCATACTCTTGAGTTTGGTAAGTGACAGAAAGAGTACCTCGGGGTCTCCTGCCGGAAGGTCGCTTCTGCCCACAGTACCGCAGAAGATCGTGTCGCCGGTTATCATATTGCCGCCGAAAACAAAGCAGAGGCAGCCCGGTGTATGTCCCGGTGTGGCAAGGACCTTTATTTCCTCTTCTCCGAGGGTTATAGCATCACCGTCACGGAGCTGCATTTCCGGAGGTGCAACACGGAAGTCGGGAACAGAAAAGAAGGCGGCACAGCTGCGCACAGGGTCGGAAAAGCATACCGCATCACCCTCAGATATTGCGGTGAGGGCATCGGGATATGACTCTCTGATCTCATTTACAGTGATCATATGGTCGTAGTGACCGTGGGTCAGGATCAGATATTTGAGGGTTAGCTTTCTGTCGCTCAGAACGACATCAAGATCGTCTTTTGATACCGAGGGATCAAAGAGCGCCGCTTCGCCGGAAACGGGATCGTAAACGAGGAAGCAGTTAGCGGCATAGGAAGTGACCGGCATATTTATTATTGACAGCATCTTTTCACCACGCAAAAATAATTATACATCTTATATTGTACCACGAAAAGAAAAAAATGTCTACAAAAATATATAATAAAAACCCGGTTTTTGAAAAAATACATTTTGTCAGAAAAAACAAAGGGATTTCTTCTCCTGTGAATAATTTTCCCTAAAGAGATGCAGAATACCATCGAGTAAAAAAATGAAAACCAAGCAATAATGTCAAAACAGGAGAATGATCATGATAAAAATGAAAAAAAGCCGTGCGGCTCTGCTGCTGGCGGTAATGCTTTCTGCTATTCTTGTGCTTTGCCTTTCTGCCTGTACGTTGGTAAATGACGGAGGCGCAGAGCAGGAGATCTATTTCCTTAACTTCAAGCCCGAGGTGGCGGAAGTATACGAGGAGATAGCGAAAAAGTACAAAGAGGAGACAGGTGTGACTCTCAAGGTGGTGACAGCTGCCGCAAACACCTATGAGCAGACTCTGAAATCTGAAATAGCCAAGTCTGACGCTCCCACCATATTTCAGATAAACGGACCTCTCGGTTATTCCGCCTGGAAGGATTACTGTGACGATATGTCAGAGAGTAAGATATACGAATATCTCTCCGATAAATCTCTGGCGATAAAGAGCGGTGACGGGGTGTACGGTATACCTTACGTGGTGGAGGGGTACGGTATCATCTATAACGAGGAGATAACCGACAGATATTTTGCACTCTCGGACAGAAAGACCGATATCAGCTCAATGGATGAGGTAAATAGCTTTTCAGAGCTTAGAGCAGTAGTTGAGGATATGACCTCAAGGCTGTCTGAGCTGGGTATCGACGGTGTATTTGCCTCAACCTCCCTTAAACCCGGTGACGATTGGCGCTGGCAGACCCACCTTGCAAATCTTCCGGTATATTATGAGTTTAAGGACAAAGACGTGGACCTCACGGGAGTAAACGTATCTAAAATAGATTTCTCATACGGAGATAATTATAAGGCTATTTTCGATCTTTATATCCTCAACTCGGTAACAGAGCCGGGAAAGCTGGGGACAAAGCTGGTCAGCGACTCTATGAGTGAATTCGCTCTCGGCCGTTGTGCCATGGTGCAGAACGGAACCTGGGCATGGAACGATATCAAAGGTGTTGACGGCAACGTAGTCAAAGAGGAAAAGATCAAGATGCTCCCCATATATATGGGAGTGGAGGGTGAAGAAAAGCAGGGACTCTGTATAGGTACTGAAAACTACCTTGCGGTAAACAGCCAGGTGTCAGAGGACAAGCAAAAGATGTCCTATGATTTTCTTGATTGGCTGTTTTCCTCTGAGACAGGAAAAAAATACGTTACAGAAAAGCTGGGATTTTCTACCCCCTTCAGTACCTTTGGGGTAAATGAAACACCTGCAGACCCTCTTGCCAAAGAGGTAAAACGCTATATGTCTGAGGGTGACACAGAAAACGTAGGCTGGGTATTTACCGTTTTTCCGGGTACGGTATTCAAGGAAAATTTCGGAGCGGCTCTGCTTAGCTACGTTCAGGGCAAGAATAGCTTTGACGACGTAAAAAGAATATTCAGAGAATCCTGGGAGAGGGAAAGTTCTCTTCTCAAATAGTTTTGGTCATATGGTAATAGTAAATTAAGGAGGCACGGCTATTGGGTAAGCACAGACAGGGGTATTTCCCCAAAAAATATTTTTTTGTATTTCTTCTGCCGACGCTTCTGGCATTTGCTGTATCCTTTGTTATTCCTTTTATTCTCGGTATATATCTGTCTTTCACCGAATTCACCACCGTCACCGACGGCAGGTGGGTTGGGTTGCAGAACTATATTTCCGCATTCTCCGGCGACAGCGGATTTTTGGATGCCCTCCTTTTCACCGTGAGATTTACCGTAGTTTCTACCGTAACGGTAAACGTCATCGCTTTTTTTCTCGCACTTGCACTTACACGGGGAAAAAAGGGTACTAACTTTTTCCGCACCGTGTTCTTTATGCCCAATCTTATCGGCGGAATAGTTCTCGGCTATATCTGGCAGCTTATCATCAACGGTGTGCTGTCCTACTTCGGCGTTGATATAACCTATTCTGCCGAATACGGCTTCTGGGGACTTGTGATACTGACAAACTGGCAACTTATCGGATATATGATGATAATCTATATCGCAGGTATCAACAACATCCCGGGGGAGATAGTGGAGGCGGCAAAAATAGACGGAGCCTCACCCTTCGGTATGCTGAGATATATTACTATTCCAACGGTAATGCCGTCAGTGACGATATGCCTGTTTCTGACACTTACCAACTCCTTTAAGATGTTTGACCAGAACCTTGCTCTGACCGGCGGTGCACCGGGTAGGGAGAGTTCCATGCTTGCCCTTGATATCTACAAGACATTCTACGGCAGAGTAGGCGAGGAAGGTGTGGGTCAGGCAAAGGCGGTTATATTCTTTGTAATAGTTGCACTGATAGCACTCATTCAGCTGAGACTTACTGACAGAAATAAAAAGGACGGTAAAAAAAGATGACGGTCAGAATAAAAAAAGCTATGCTTAATATCCTTTTTTACTCGGTCGTCATATTTGCGGCGGCGGCCTTTATCGCTCCGATAATCATCGTTTTTTATAATTCGTTTAAGGGGCGGCTGTATATAACGTCCTCCCCTTTTTCTCTGCCTGACACCGAGACCTTTTCCGGTATTCAGAATTATATTAACGGGGTAAGGAGGACCGGCTTCTTTTCCGCCTTCGGGTACTCGTTTTTTATAACTGTGCTTTCAGTGGCGGTGATAGTCCTCCTATGCTCAATGACTGCGTGGTATCTGGTCAGACAGAGAGGGAAACTTTCAAAAGGTATATACTACGCCTTTGTGTTTTCTATGATAGTACCTTTCCAGATGGTCATGTTCACTATGTCAAAGGTCGCGAATATTCTCGGACTTGATAATCCTCTCGGAATAGTTATCATTTACCTGGGATTTGGCTCAGGACTGTCTGTATTTATGTTTTACGGATTTGCAAAAAGCATTCCGATGGAGATAGAAGAAGCGGCTACTATAGACGGATGCGGACCTATATCTATGTTCTTCAAAGTAATATTTCCTATGCTCAGACCTATCGCTACTACCGTGGCGATACTGAACGCTATGTGGATATGGAACGATTACCTTCTTCCCTATCTTGTAATAGGTAATAACTACAGGACAATACCTATTGCGGTACAGTATCTTGAGGGCGGATACGGCTCAAGAGATATCGGTGCCTTGATGGCACTGCTGGTACTCTCTGTCATTCCAATAGTGATCTTCTACCTTGCGGCACAGAAACAGATAGTCAAGGGTGTTGTGGCAGGAGCTGTAAAGGGATAAACGGAAGGGAAGTGTGTTTTAGTGAAAACGAGACGTGCGGGAATACTTCTTCACATCAGCTCTTTGCCGTCACGGTACGGAATAGGCACTCTCGGTGAGGGAGCATACCGATTTGCTGATTTTCTCTCCGACTCCGGCTTTGCTATATGGCAGGTACTGCCGATAGGTCCTACCGGATTCGGAGACTCTCCTTACCAGTCCTTTTCATCCTTTGCGGGAAATCCGTATTTTATAGATCCTGATATGCTGAGAGGCTGGGGACTCCTCACAGAGGAGGAATGTGCGGGACTTGTCTCACGGGATGACGGGGGAAGAGTAGATTACGGAGAGCTTTACAGACAGAGAAGAGGAATATTATCTCTTGCGGCAGAAAGGTTTCCTCAGTCAAGCGGAGAGTACGAGAGCTTTTGCTGTGAGAATGCATATTGGCTTGAAAACTATGCTCTTTTTGAAGCACTGAAAAGTGACTCTCCTGAAGGACTTTGGCAGGACTGGGACAGCGGGGTCAAATACAGAAATGCACAGGCTCTTGATTTAGTCAGGGAAAAGTACGCAAAGCGTATCAGAGAGACTAAGGTACTGCAGTTTCTCTTCAGGACACAGTGGGATCTCTTAAAGAAATACTGCGGTGAAAAGGGAATATCAATAATGGGGGATATCCCTATATACGTGGCTGAGGACTCGGCAGATATATGGAGCACCCCAGATGATTTTCTGCTTGACGGGGAGCTCCGTCCCACTGTGGTGGCAGGATGTCCTCCCGACGGCTTCAGCGAAAACGGACAGCTTTGGGGAAATCCCCTTTATAATTGGGAGAGGATAATGGATGAGGGCGGCGGAATATGGAAGCACCGTCTGAGAAGCGCTCTGTCATATTTCGATATGATAAGAATAGATCATTTCAGAGGCTTTGATTCCTTTTACTGCATACCTGCCGGGTCTGAGACTGCCGCTCACGGACACTGGAAGAAGGGGCCGGGCAGAGCTTTTATTGATTTTATCCGCCGTGAATTCGGGGACATAAATCTCGTGGCGGAGGATCTTGGCTTTATTACCGAGTCGGTAAGAGACCTGCTGTCATACAGCGGTTATCCCGGAATGAAGGTGCTTGAATTCGGGTTTTACCGCGGAGCGGAGGAGTACCTGCCGCATAATTACCCCGTTAACTGTGTGGCTTATACAGGTACGCATGACAACGATACTATGCTGGGGCATATAGCTTCTCTTTCTGAGGATGAGAGGAGCTTTGCCTTTGATTATCTCGGTGCAAGGGATAATGCTGAGTGTGCACGGCGTGCAGTAACTGCGGTACTCTCCTCGGTCGCAAAATACGCAATTATTCCAATGCAGGATATACTGCTCCTGGGGGGAGAGGGCAGGATGAATACCCCCGGCACTATCGGAGGGGATAACTGGCGGTGGAGAATGCGGGATATTCCGCCGGCAGAGGTCAGCGGATATCTGCGCCGCCTGTGCTCTGTATACGGAAGAAAATGATTTCTCCTTGCAATTTGTCGAATTATGTATTATTATATTATCAACCGGACAATTTAACTTTTTGAGGTGATGAAGAAATGAGGATACTTGGCGGCAGATCACTTGCCTTTTCCTGCTTTTCTTTCATCACCTTTCTGTTTTTGTCAAAATATATCCCGGAGCATATCCGCCGCAGCTTGGTTATGCCGTTTTTCTGCGGTGCGACGGTATTTTTCGCGGTTTCCGCAGTGCTGTTTTTTCTGAAGAAGAGGGGTATTGCGAAGAAGACCGCCGCCACGGCGTTTGCGATCCTTGCCGCTTCAGTGGCACTTTTGCTGTGTCTTTTTACAGTTGACCGCGATATAAGAACCGCCGGAGAATATGACGGTAGTAAGGCCACGCTTAAGGTGGAGATAACCGAGAAGATAGCGGAGTACTCTTATTATTCGGCCTATCTCGGACGTGCGGTAACACTTGACGGTGAGAGTGCCGATATCGGTGTGCGTATTGAGCTTGAGTATAACGGAGAGCTGTCAAGAGACGATGTGATAGAGGGAGAGTTTCTGCTTTCTCTCCCTGCAGAGGAGCTCTACGGTTATCCCATGCGGGATGCTTATATCTCTGACGGTATATATCTTATTGCAACTGCAGACAGCTTTGAAGTGACGGGTGAGAAGACAAAGGATATATTTTCATATTTTAAGGATCTGTCAGAATATCTATCGTCCTTGTCACGGAAAATATTCGGCGGAAGAGACGGCGGACTCAATTCTGCTCTGATCCTTGGTGATAAGAGCGGACTCGAGGACAGCTTTCAGAGAGATATCAGACGTCTCGGTCTTTCTCATCTTCTTGCTCTGAGCGGAATGCACCTGTCCTTGATCGTAGGCGGGCTTGAGAAGCTGCTCAGAAGAGCCTCAGTTCCGTGGTTTATCATTCCGATACTGATGATCCCGGCAACTCTTTTCTACTGTGCTGTTACCGGATTTCCGCTTTCGGTGATGCGTGCGGGAATAATGCTCATCATCTTTTACATTTCCACCGTTGTAGGCAGAGAATACGATTCGCTTACCGCACTATTTTTTTCAGCGGCGATCATCTGCGGAGTATCCCCGGGGGCGGTGTGGGATGCGGGACTTGCACTGTCCTTCTTTACCATGCTCAGTATAGTGGTGGTCAGTAACCCGCTTAATACTGTAATACATAAGATCCCGAAG
>JAFQUL010000073.1 GCA_017408535.1 Clostridia bacterium | reverse complement strand
GATACCACGCACAGCTGAAGGGTACGGATACGCTTACCGTCGCCGAACCACATAGCGTAGGTACCTACGATCTGTGCGATCAAAAGGAGAATAGATACCAAGCTTTCATATGTGAATATTACCGTCACTATGTAAAGGCATACCATGATCACAAATACGAGCTTGGTACGGGTCTTGTCTTTTATTGCAAGAAGGCTTCTGGCAATATTTATGGCGTTAAATGCCGCACCGACGATCGCACCGAGCAAAAAATAATTGAGCACCCACATTACTCCGCCGATACCCATCATAATAAAAAGGTTTCTGTTCTTTTTACACTGAAACGATAAGATATTCAGCGTCATTCCCACGATGCCTATGATCTGAGCTGCTATTTCCATACTTAATTATCCTTTCTAAAGCAAAACAACGGAGGTATTGTATCACATCCCTCTATTTTTTTCAAGTAAAAAAAGAAAATTAGCGACGGTAAGCAGTTTTTCCACGTATTGACATCCGGCCTGCCTTTGAGTATAATTAGAACATAGCGGACATTCTCCGTCCGACCGAAAAATGAATGGAGACGAAAAAATGAAAGCAAGCTACACAGTAAAAACCTTTGCAAAAAAAGAAGATATAGACTTTTCGGCAGTTCCTCACGCAAAAATCGACACATTTATGTGGGCTACTGGCGGATACGAGCCCGTGGCGTACGCTCAGCTTGCCTATGTTCCGGGTGATGCATTTTATCTGAGAGTTGCAGCAAAAGAAGACGCTCCCCTTGCCCGCTATACCGGCAAGAGCGTTCCCGTTTGCACTGACAGTGCCCTTGAGTTTTTCGTCAGATTTGATAATACCAGCCTCAGATATCTTAACATAGAGACCAACGCCAACGGTGCAGTTCTTGCCGAGCTGGGTACTTCCCGATATGACCGTGAGGATATATCCGATCTTTTTGATGCAACTGCCGCACGCGAAGGTGACGAGTGGTGTGTATACAGCAAGGTTACTGTAGAGCAGATTGAAAAGCTGTTCGGTATTTCCCGTGATATTTTAAAGTCCGGATATAAATTCTTTGCAAACTTCTATAAGTGCGGCGATCAGACCGCAGTACCTCATTACGGAATGTGGAACCCCGTTAAGCCGGAAAAGCCGGACTACCACTGTCCCGAGTATTTCGGAGAGCTTGTCATCGAATAAGGGAGAAGAAATATGAAAAACGAGTATCTGGTTACCTGGAAACGGTATAAGTCCTGGGAGCTTGAGGGACGGCGTGACCCGAAGAAAAACAAAAAGTTTATTCTTCTTCTAGTAATGGGCATTATATACTTCCTTGTAGGTGTGCTTTTGGCCTTTGCTCTCAGCAGCTTTGGAACAAACGCCATCGCTCTGCCTGCACTTTTTATCTTCCTCGGTCTTATGGCACTGTATTTTGCCCTTTTGTCCGATATTGTTAAGGCTAAAAAAGATTACGGCATGTGTGTAAAGGCTTACGGTGTCCGTCCTACCCCCTCTGACAACAATATGTGGATACGCACCGTCATATTTGAAAATGGAAGGATCACAGTGTCGGGGGATGACCATTCGGCGGAATTCCGCTATCTGAATGTCAGCGACATTGAATCCAAGGGAGATGACGTGAAGATCACTTTCCTCTCCGGCGAGGTAGTACGCATATACAAGAGCACCTTCGTTACCGGTAGCTATGAGAAGCTGATCTCAGAGATCAAGGAGAAAAACCCGTCTGTCAGAGTTACAGAAAGATAAGACAATCAAAAAGCCATCACTTGGCGTACCTGCGATAAAGCAGGTACGCCATTCTTTATTTTAATACTCAACTTTAGGTTGCATATTTTTCGAAAAACAGGTTATTGTCCTGCTACACACGATATGATATAATTTTGGCATAAACGAAGTTATCCTGGAGGTTTTTTCATGACAATAGGTGAAAGAATAAAATCGTTACGAAAGCAAACCGGTATGACACAAGAAAATCTTGCAGAATATCTTTGTGTGTCATATCAAGCGGTTTCAAAATGGGAATGCGGTTTAACTAATCCGGATCTTTCTCTGATTGCACCGCTCACAAAGCTTTTTAGTATTAGCGCGGACGAATTGCTTGGAATAACAGATACAGATAACGACCTAACAAGAAAAAAATATGATTCCGCCTTGCAAAAATACAGAAATAATGAAGATCATAACAGTAGTTATTGGTGGGCAAAAGAAGCCAACCTTTTGTATCCCAAAGATTATCATTATTTGGAGTGGTTGGCTTTTGCGGAGTATCAACTCGCATTTGACGAAAACAAATCGGGCAATACAAGCAGTGAATTTTTCAATGAGCTGATTGAAAATTCTTTACGGCATTATGAAATTATTATTGAGGAATGTACCGACACGGATATTTATTCAAAAGCAGTACTGGGAAAAATAATGGTATTACGTTTTTCAGAGCGAATTGAGGAAGCCGATTGGAGTGCGGAATTTGAATATCCGGGTATGAATATAAAAACTGCAACTCAAACTTTATCCCTGTTTGAAGATGGGCAAGATTTATTAAACTATTTGGAGAGCGAAAGCAAATAATCCCTGCGCGCGACTTTGCTTTTGTATACACAAAAGCAGTGCTTGTCAAGTCCTAATTAAAGACAACAAGACAAATGTCAAAAATTACGCAAAAGCACTTATGGCAAATGATTTCCGCAAGTGCTTTTTGCTACCTTCCGAGAATCGTGTCCTCGTGTCATTCTGGGGTGAGCCCGCCCGAGATTCCACCTTTGCTTTGCTCAGAATGACACGGGCGAGGTTTTCCTCTCAAAGAAATATGTCTTTAATTAAGTCAGTAGCTGTCAAGAGAAAGGGACACATAAACCTAAAAAAGCACGACGTGCGAAAAGGAGTACGAACAAATGCTCGTACTCCTTTTGTTGTAGGGCGGGGGTTCATCTCCCGCCGCTTTATTTGCTTTTACCGTTTGTTTTCGGCGGCACCAAGGCACCGCCCTACAAGGTTGCGGCAGGTAAAACCTGCTTCATTACCCATGGGTGACTTTTATTACTCTTTTTCCTCTTCGGTCTGGGGATGGGCGGCGGCATATTTTGCGGCTTCCTCGCGGCTGAGCTCACGGAGAGTAACTCCGCAAACGGAGCAGACCAGAAAAGCAGTGCCGGAAACGTGCATCTTAACGGTGGGGATATGCTCACCCTCCGGATTGTCCGCACCGCAGACGGTGCATTTACATCCCGCTCTGACAGTACCGTTACTCTTTTTTACCGGATTCCACTTATGGTCGGCCTTCTCGGCACCGCAGTTGATACATACCGCAACGCACCCTGCCTTGGGAACAAGCTTATGTCTGACTATCTGCTTGCCGCAGTTGGTGCATATGTACTCACAGTTCCCTCTGGGAGAAAAGGAGTGCTCCACTTCCTTTGACATATTGCAGATAACACATTTTTCAACGCATATACCCGGCTGGGGAGCCCATTCGTGTCCCTGATGCTCACTGCCGCATCTTGAACAGTAGCCGTCCTTCCATTTGTGACCGCGTATTTTACAAATAATATTCATTGAAACACCTTCGATTATGACTGTATTGAAACCTGACGGTTATTTGACATTCTCTATTGTAAGAAGGGTATATATATCTCCGAACACCGGCTCGGGGAGCGCCGCCATGACCTCATCCTCTGCGCGGTAATAGCTGGCAAGAGAATAGCTGTTCTTAAGATCGTTATAGTACTTTTCAATGTACTCACTGCTCTTGGGATAACGCTTGATGATGCTGTAGCCCACATCCGTCTCCACAATATCGCTTATCTCGCCGATCTCAAGTGCGAATGCCGCCTCCTCAAACTCCTCAAGATATTCGTAATGGGTAAAGTAATATCCGTCGCCCTGGTTCTTAAGATCCTTGTCCTCACCAAGGTCGGACATAACTATCTCAAAGGACTCGCCCTTTTCTATTCTGGAAAGAGCGTACTGGGCACGGCGGTAATTTTCTTCCTTATCGTCACCCTCGTCGTTACGGATAAGTATCTGCTTGACGCAGGCAAACTCATTTTCGTCATTAATTGCATTCAAAACCGCCGCATCGGAAAGATCTACTATTCCGCTGTCGCCGGAGAGGAGATAGCTTCTTGACTGAAGCTCAAAGGCACCGGTTATATATCTGAACGCTCTGTCGGTAAGATTCTGAGAAGCAAGCTCTTCCTTATATTTGGAAACATCGTTTCCGACATAGGCAAACATTTCAAGGACAGCGGAGGTGACCGCATTCTTGATCACGTCCGACTCAAGGGTAAGGTCGGCTTTTTCTGCCAGCTTCTGCATAGCCACAACGCCCCTAATAGACTCAAGAACAGTCTCCCTGTGAGCGGCTCTCAGCTTCTCCCCTACCTCAGTGTCGTTCCATACGCTTTCATTCCCCTCGTCATACTGTGCTTTATAGTTGAGGAAGAAATAACGGTATATATCATAGGTTATCTCATATCCGTCAATGGTCATTACCACCTTCAGATCATCCTCGGAGGGCTCTATGATGGGAGTTCCGTCCTCATTTATCCTGGTCTTCTCCTTTGCGCAGGAGGTCATAAGCCCCAGTGCCGTCAGTATACAAAGAAGACATGAAATAATTCTCACGAATACAGTTTTTCTCATTATCTTTCTCCTTGCCGCTTAAATGCGGATTTTTTATTCCGTTTTTCTTGACAGGTCACTCTGTTATACCGGTCTTTGACATCAGCCGAGGCAATAGTCTTTTAAGCCTTTCGTCAGGCTCGATCCTTATGGTGACCTTCTCCTCGGGGAAGGTGACAAAAGCACACTCCGGAGCAAGTAGAGTTCCGGTATAGTCGTGCAGCTGACCTACTGCGCATGGTGGGGTATCCCCCTTATTTACCACGGTAAAGGTATCGGCCAGAGAGAGGGAGAGACGGCAAACGGTGTTGGTACGCTTACCCGAATGGCGCAAAACCACAAAATCGTAATCTCCCACTTTATCGTTTATTACGTATTCAAATGATGAAAACAGATATCTGTCAGCCACCATGATCGCAAGAACCAAAAACACCAACATTATAAGCTGAAGTACAGATCTTATCCACACACCGGTAGCAGACATTATAAAGAACATCACCGCCAGCATAAACAGTGCAAGTGTCGCTGCCTCTGCGGCTTTGTTTGCTCTTTTTACCTTGTAGCTATACATTTTCGGATCACTCTTTAAGTGCCGCTTTATCGGCAGATGTCAGTCGGTAATCACTATTCGTCCAATCGGTGTGATATGCAAAAACACTGCCGAAGGGCTGCTTTTCCGGATCAGTCTCACCCAGATATCTCATACATACCGCAAGATCGGTATATTTCTCGGTATCAACACCGGAGAAGCGCATACGTCTGTAGTTGTAAAGCCACTTTCTGTGAGTTACCGTCTCATCAGGGGCATATTTGTTGCCCTCAGAATCCAGAAGATAGTATTCAAAATATTCCTTTTCCGGGTCTATCTCGCCAAGCTCATATTCCTCAGCCAGCGCATTGAGAGTACCGTCGTTATAACGCACGGTTATAACAAGCTCATCGGTTTCCGGAAGGATTATAAGACCTGTGGTATAGAATCTGCCGTCCTGTGTCAGCGTCTCGTTGACCATAAGCTGAGTGAACGCCTCAAGATCGCCGTTCTTTGAATATACTTCCTTCATTGCATCACTGGGCAGAAGTCTCTTCATCTCTGAAGGATCCTTCATTATGCTGCAACGGAAGAAAAAGAGAACAAATACCGCAATTATGAGAGCGATAAACATATATTTTAGAAGTCTTACTACCGTCTTCATCGGTTACCCCCGTAAATTCTTTAGTTATCAGAAAAATATGAGTGTCCGATATCAGTTTACAAAATCGAACTCAAAGCCGTATATAGATACGGTGTCGCCGTCCTTTGCACCTTTTTTGCGCAGAAGATCGATCACGCCCGCGTTCTCAATAACCTTGCCAAAGAAGGCAAGAGACTCGTAATCGTCAATATTGATCTGACCGAGAAGATTGTACAGCCAGTCGCCCTCAACGATAAATCTGCCGTTCTCGTTTCTGATCTCGGTCTGTCTGTCACCGGTACCTGCCGCTATCTCCTCGGGGGAGTAGTCTGACTCGTAAACGGCAATAGGCGGAAGCACCGCCAGCATTTCCGCCGCACGTCTCACAAGGCTGTCAAGGCCTTCTCCGGTAGCCGCGGAAATATACACAGGCTCGCCCCAGCCGTTATCGGAAACAAATTTTTCAAATGCGGGGATGTCCACATCATCTGAAAGCACCTCACCGTCAACTGCGATAAGGTCAAACTTATTTGCGGCGATTATCTGGGGACGGGTAGCAAGCTCAGGGCTGTAGCGGCTGAGCTCGGAATTGATCTTTTCGATATCGTCAACAGGATCTCTTCCCTCAGTTGAGGCAATATCCACCACGTGGATGAGAAGCCTGCACCGGTCGATATGGCGGAGGAACTCGTGGCCGAGTCCGGCACCCTCTGCCGCACCCTCAATAAGACCCGGGATATCTGCCGCCACGAAGCCGCCGCCGTCATAGGTGCTGACAACGCCGAGATTCGGTGACAGGGTGGTGAAATGATATTCCGCGATCTTGGGACGGGCCGCGGAGATCTTTGAAAGCACGGAAGACTTTCCTACGCTGGGGTAACCGATAAGTCCTACGTCCGCCAGCATCTTGAGTTCAAGCGTAACCGTCCTCTCCTCACCCTTGGTGCCACCCTTTGCAAACCGAGGTGCCTGACGGGTGGGGGTAGAAAAGTGTCTGTTGCCCCAGCCGCCTCTGCCGCCCTTGCAAACGATATAATCCGCCCCATCGTCTGAGGACATATCGTGGATTATACGTCCGCTGTCGGCATCCATTATGACAGTTCCCGGAGGAACGTTTATTACAGTGTCAAAACCGTTTCTGCCGTGACATTTTCCGCCCTTGCCGTTTTCGCCGCGCTCGGCTGCGAACTTTCTCTTGTAGCGGAATGCAAGCAGGGTATTTATTCCCTCGTCAACGTGAAAGACTATATTGCCGCCCCTGCCGCCGTCACCACCGTCGGGACCGCCGTTAGGTACGTATTTCTCACGTCTGAAGGAAACTGCTCCGTCACCGCCGTCGCCGGCACGGACGAAGATGTCAACTTTATCTATGAACATGCGGATCCCTCCCGGAAATAGAATTATCTTTTTTACTCAGCCGCTCAGATGCTCTTTGCGTTGGCAAGAAGGTACTTCTCTGCCTCAGCGTTCCAAAGGCCCTTGGTCTTTGCGGTGAGCTTTGCAAGCTCAGCGAACATAGGATCGGTCTTGCCCTTCTCCTCAAAGTCCGCTATAGCGGTAAGGGGAAGAGATATGTTGGTGTATATAAGCTTCTTGCCGCCGGGGATCTTGGGAAGATTGAGAGTGGTCTCGATAGCACTGTCAAGTCCGCCGATATGGGTGATCATTGCCGCAGGATTGATCCTGCCTGCCTGCATAAGTGCGATAGACTCCTTCATGTCCTCGGTGTTGCCGCCGGAGGTACCTACCACGTGGGTAGCGCCGTAATGTACGTTATAGAAATTGAACTCTGCTCTGAACTCGGGATTTGTGGGACCGGCAAAGAAATTGAGACAGCCGTCACGTCCGAGAAGAGCATCAGCCTGCTCGACTACCATCCTAACGGGAGCGTATACTAGAACGTCGTCATAACCCTCGCCGCCGTTGAGACCCTTGATGTATCCCACGGGATCGTCTACCTCCGCAGTATTTACGTACACGAGCTTTACGCCGTTCTTCTCAGCTTCCTCAACTGTGATAAGCTCTGCGGCACGGGCAAGACGGGCACTGTCAATATCGGTAACCACAAGCAGAGAGGGCTTGATATCACCGTGGATAGCATAGTCGATAGCACCGAGACCCATAGGACCTGCGCCGGCAAGAATAGCCATAGCACCGCCCTCTACGTTACCCATCATGTGAAGGTAGCTGCCGGCCTTGGTGTGATATGTAGCGTGATAGCCGCCCACAATACAGCTCATAGGCTCTGCAAGGCTGCCGTAGAAGAAAGCATCGCCGCTGTAGCGGAGAAGACAGCCGCACTCCATAGTCTCGGGGGGAATGATAACGTAGGTAGCTCCGCCGCCGCAGTAAGTGTAGGAATAACCGGGAGCTCTGAGAGTACCCTTGTAGTTATGCGCCGGCTGAATGGCGAATCTCTCACCGGGCTTAAAGTCGTTCTCCCACTTTTTACCTACCTTGACGATCTCACCGCAGAACTCGTGTCCGAGGATGATGGGGTTCTCTGCCGCATCGTCCGGAACTCTCTTGTGAGCCGCACCCTGCATTGCCGCCTTATAGGATGACATGCAGATACTGTCCGAGATAACGTGAGCAAGTATCTCGTCATCTTTTATTTCGGGGAGCTCGAACTCCTCAAGTCTGAGGTCCTCTGCTCCGTAAAGTCTTACCGCTTTAGTTTTCATAGTTTAATATCTCTCCTGTGTGACAGTTTCTATTTTCTTTTTTTGTTTTTTCTTTCGAAAAGGGATGTCAGCCTTGATTGGTTTTCTTCCTCTCTCCGCTGCTTTTCTTGAGAAAGAGCAGTCATTACCAAAGGAAGATCACCGTCAAAAACAATGTCAAAAACATCACCCTCGCTGATCTTACATTTCGCAAAAGTTTCAGCATGGGAAAGAGGTATTGTAGCGGTTCTGCCATCATCAGACACAAGCACAGCAAATTTTTCCGATTCACCGGTCTCAATGCGGTCTACTGACCAAGCCATTTCTTCTTTCCCTCCGCACAACAATTCTACTTCATGTTACATTATAACATATAATTAGAAAAAATAAAATAGGTAAATCAATATTTATCATACAAAATAAATGTCGGTTTTATTCGTCGGCAAAGGTGTTTTGACGGAAAACAGCCGCCGCGGAAAACCGCAGCGGCTGAAACCGGTCAGAAAAACATCTTGTATTTGAGCTTATATTCCATAGCTGAGTTCAGTACAGTCTGATACAAATAAAGTTATTTGGCCACTGTCTTTTTCTTTTTGTAAACCATTATTGCGAATACGGCAATTATCAAAACAAAAATTGCCGCCACAGACACCAAAACCACAGCGTTTGCCTGTTCTGTGAATGGTTTCTCTATTTTACAATCGGAGCATTTATACACTCTCTTGCCCCCATCGGTATCAAAAAGCTGATAATCGTGCTCTTCTTCACACTCATACGAACAAAGAACGCAGGTCTTAACGTGAGTCTTATCGTCCTTTTCGGAATATTCACAGGTATGAGCAACGGTCGAGCTGTAAGAACAATTTTTACAGATTTCTGTGTGAGATGATGCATCGGAATAAGTATATCCCAGTGAATGCCCTTTTTCTATATCATTTTTCATAAGGCTGTCAAAATCCTCTGTAACTATATCGCTTTTATCTTTGAGATTACCTTGATTTTTAGCCTTGAAATATGTATCCAGGACAGCAATTTCCTCATCTCCGAGTGTCCTTTCGAATATAACGATATCTCTGACTTCTCCGTTATAATAGTGGTTGTCCGAGCTTTGAATTCCGAAGCCGATATACGCATACTCATGAGTCGATTTTACCGTAGCCCCCGGTGTTCCCACCTGATGAAATGGAGAAGCGCTTCTGTCGTATAACATTGATGAGTTAAGATAAAGCTTCTCTGAGGTCCCGTTCTTTACTGCAGATACTGTGGACCACCCGTCTATACTTATACCGGTATAATATATACCTCTGTTGTCCTTTTCTCCAGAGCCGAAACGGCAGGCTATACCGTTTTTAAATGCCGTAAAATAAACACTTCCCCAGGATTTAGCTTCGGGGTAATGGAGCAGAGTGTATCTCGCGGAATTGTTTATTTTATAGTCACTCTTGTAATCGGTAGATTTTTTATCGGTACTTGCATTGAAAATGATGGATATATTTCCTTTATCGGAAAGGCTGTGATAAAAGGCCATGCTGTCATTTACACCATCAAAGCTGACAGCACCATTTTTGAATGTAGGCGCTTCGCCATCCGCTGCTGTTGCGGTAATTGAATTTATACTGTCATACCACCGAAGAATCCCGCCCGATTCATCTGTGAGCATATCGCCGGTTGAATCAAACCAGACCGCTGCACCTGACATGTCAAGATCTATAACCGTTACATTTGCATATACTGTTCTACAGCTAGATTTAAGGAATCCGGGGACAGTAAAGCGAGTAAGATCTTCGGCATAACACTCTTCCGGAACCGGAGCCCATGACACGGCATCTTTATATGCAAAGCCAAATTCATCTATAATCGTAACCTCCTCAGGCAGCACAAGTGTAACCCCGGGTCTTGTAAAGACAGACAGACCTATAATATGGTCAGGCTCTCCGTAGATAGGATCGGCACAGGTTAACATTGAAGCGGAAATGTAACCATCCCCTGTGTTTTCTGCACAAACATAAATATCGCAAACACCGAGATCATTGATCTTTAATTCCGAAGCGGTTTTGTGAGGCTGGTTCCCAAGCTTTGATAGATCAAATTCTGCTACTATATCACCTGCCGGTGAATCTTTTCTTATTACAAGCTCGCCTTTTCCGGAATTTTCTGTTATGTCTGCTATAATACTCTTACCCGCACAACTGCCGAAATCAACATTTTTGAAAGAGATATAATCTCCGTTGTACAGCTTGACGGAAGGTGCATTTATTTTAATCGTATAGTTGGTTTGGTTATGCTTGAAATCCGAAAAATACAAGAGATCAAGACCTTTTCCTATATCTCTTGTCGGTGTCGAATAATTGGCATATATGTAAGCCGCAAGATCTGCCGCATTATTGGTTTGAAGGATATTGAAACCAAGAGAAATCACCTCTGCCCATCCTGCAGAATTTTCGCTGTTTTTTGCAGAATAGGTACCCCCCAGGGAATCATACAGAACATTGGCAAAGAGACGTGTATACTGCTTGACCTGCGCAATATACTCGGGATTGCTTTGGGGCTGTGTGTAATTTGAGAATCCTGCCTCAACGGTAAATGCAGTCTTTGTATCGTGGTGCTCCTTGATCTCATTTACCCAAGCTTCCCCGTCTCTGTTATTGTTGAGAACACAAAAATTAGGCATTACGGCATCATTCCCGTATTCAGCTTTTATCTCATTATTCCAACCGAGAATCTTTTGTCTGTCATAGCCGCCCTTGAACATTACAATATCGAGACATTCGTTTTTTCTGACGATCTCGTAAAGCTCCATGCGGTACTCCCACTGATCGCTGAACTTATCGAGATTTATCATTATCTTACCCTTACACAGTTTAAGTGCTTCCTCAAATGTCGGGATTACCTGCGATTTTTTGTTTTCATCCATGTAGACTTTTCTCGAGCCGCCTGTATATTCGAGAAGCTGATATTTACATATTTCCTCATAAGTCATCTCGGAAATTTTGCGGGAACCGTCATAGGTAGTGGTACGGGTAATACTGTCATCGTGGCACAAAATATAGACCCCGTCCTTTGTACGCATAATATCAAGCTCTGCTATATCAACCTTATGGTCGATACAATCCTGAATTGCCGCAAGTGAATTTTCAGGGCTGGGATTGTCAATACGGATTATAGCTCTGTGAGCGCAAGACATTGGTCGCCCTTGCAAGTCGAAATATGACGACAAAATCTCTTCAATTGAACCCATTTCCGGTCCTTCCTTTACTTCAGTCGCTGACAACGTCACAACAAAAGAGGAAAGCAAAAAGTTCATGCAGATCAACGTCGAAATTATTACAAAAAAAGTTCTTCTCATGCTGTTTGACTCCTTTCAAAAGCAACAAAGTTTTACCACAACAACCGTCTGCATTTTTGCATTTTTATAGACTAAAAATCACCGATATTTCATCCGGCTCTTGTAATATTTCCCTGTGGCACAGAGAATGCTTTATTAGTCTAATTTTACCATAGTCGCGTAATTTTTTCAAGCTGTCAAAAAGCTCAAAAGATACTGTATTCATTTCTGTATTTGATGCACAAAAAGGACAGAACCGCCGCGGAGCCCCGCGGCGGTAAAAACGCTGTATTTTTCTTTTTTTGAGGGATTTATGTCAAGCGGCCGTCAAACACAGCTCTCTACGTTATTTCAGATACGCATCTGTTATCTCGTAAACGTATACGTAGTGGTAATCCTCTGCCTTGTAGTGGGAGAGAGCTTCGGAAGATATAAAGGATTCTTTTTTCAGTACGTCACGGTAGAGCTTTTTGCCCTCAAGGACCAGCTTTGCCTCCCGAAAAGTCACAGCTCCGCTGTCGGTAGCTATCGGTGTAAGTCCTGTTTCTTTTGCCTTATCATAATCTCTGCCGCTGTGAGAGCCGCAGAAGGACAGTGCACTTCTGTATTCCTCCGGGAAAAACGACAGGGTAACAGTATCGCCCGAGTCGGCAAATTCAGCTGTATACCGCTGGGGACGTATAAACACAAAGGCTACGTTCTTACCCCAGAGCACACCGAGTCCGCCCCAGCTGGCAGTCATGGTATTGTATCCGCCTCTCTCATCCACGGCGGTGACCAGCATCCACTCTCGCCCTATCATATCAAAAGGGTTTCCGTTTATTTTTTCAACGTCTGTTTTAAGGAATTTTTCCATAAAAAGCAAACCTCCGTTACATATTCTACTTAATGGAATCAAAAAATGTCCCGTTCTTATATTATATACGTCACCGGCCGGTTATGCAAGGGAACAAACTGCACTAAAACTGCTATTTTTATTTGTATTTTTTCACAAAGGTTTTTGAATTTGCTACAATACACTTGACATATGAGCAAATTTTTATTAAAATAATTGTATATGTATTCTTTTTGGGAACGGGGTTCTTGTCCTCCCGTGTCCGCAAGTTTGCATTTATGTTCCGCCGCTCTCAGGGTGGCGTCAAAGAATATTTTACAACTAAAAAATTGAAACAGGAGGTGTTTTATTTGGGCCCGCTAGCAATAATATTGATCATAGTAGCCGCGGCGGTAGCGCTTATCGTCGGTATAGCCGTTGGCTTTTTATATCGTAAAAAAGTGGCAGAAGCTCAGATCGGTTCCGCAGAGCTGCAGGCAAAGCGAATCGTTGAAGAAGGAATAAAAACCGCAGAGACCAAGAAAAAAGAAGCTCTCCTTGAAGCCAAGGAGGAGATCCTCAAGAGCAAGACAGAGTCTGAAAATGAGATAAAGGAGCGCCGCAAGGAAGTCTCCCGTCTTGAGACCAGACTTACTCAGAAGGAGGAGCAGCTTGACCGTAAGACCGAGCAGGTTGAGGAAAAGTCCGCTCTTCTTGACCGCAAGATCAAAGAGAACGAGCAGCTCTCCGCTGAGGCGCGCGCCGCTCTCGACAAGCAGATTTCGGTCCTTGAAAAGATATCCGGTCTTTCCGCAGACCAGGCTAAGGAACAGCTGATGCTTCGCATTGAGGGCGAAGTCAAGCACAAGATGGCTATCCGTATGATGGAGCTTGAGGCACAGTTTAAGGACGAGGCTGACACCAAGGCTAAGAATATTCTTTCTCTGGCAATACAGCGTTGTGCCCCCGACCACGTCGGTGAGGTAACCGTTTCTGTGGTTAACCTGCCCAATGATGAAATGAAGGGCAGGATCATCGGACGAGAGGGCCGTAATATCAGAACCATCGAAACTCTTACCGGTGTTGATCTGATAATCGACGATACCCCCGAGGCAATCACAGTATCCGCATTTGATCCCGTTCGCCGCGAGATAGCAAGAATAGCTCTTGAAAAGCTTATCTCTGACGGCCGTATCCACCCCGCAAGAATCGAAGAAACAGTTGAAAAGGCCCGTAAAGAGGTTGAGGCGGTCATCAAAGCCGCAGGTGAAAAAGCAGTTATCCAGACCGGCGTTCACGGACTCAATCAGGAGCTGGTACGTCTTCTCGGCCGTCTCCGCTTCAGAACCAGCTACGGTCAGAACGTGCTTCAGCACAGCATAGAGGTTTCTTACCTTTCCGGAATAATTGCAGACGAGCTTGGAATCGATTCCACTCTCGCCCGCCGTGCAGGTCTGCTCCACGATATCGGTAAGGCTCTTACCCAGGAGGTCGAGGGCTCTCACGTACAGATCGGTGTTGACGTAGCACGCAAATATAAGGAAAACAAAGAAGTTATCCACGCAATTGAGGCTCACCACGGTGACGTTGAGCCCACTACTCTCGTTGCAATGATCGTGCAGGCTGCCGATGCAGTTTCCGCCGCACGTCCCGGTGCACGCAGAGAGGAGCTTGAGAATTACATCAAGCGTCTCACCAAGCTTGAGGAGATCGCAAAGGACTTTGAGGGCGTTGAGAAGACCTTCGCCATCCAGGCCGGCCGCGAGATCCGCATAATGGTCAAGCCCGAGCAGGTCAGCGATGCAGAGATGCATCAGCTTGCCCGTGATATCGTTTCCAAGATCGAGTCTGAGCTTGAATATCCCGGACAGATCAAGGTCAATCTTATCCGCGAGAGCAGAATGGTAGACTACGCAAAATAAATCGCTAAACGCTACACCTTTTCTCGGGGATGATCCCCGAATATCGGCCCTGCGCTTACGCAACATAGCAATTTACACGGCGGGGGATCGCTACATGAGGCTTTCCCGCCGTGTTTTTTTGAAAAAGATAGTTAGAAAAGAGCGCCGTTTTGATTAGAATACTGACAATAGGGGACGTTGTCGGAGAGCGGGCTACAGCCCGCCTGTCCGAGTGTCTCTGGAACCTTAGACGAAATCTTAATATCGACACCGTTATTGCAAACGGTGAAAACGCCAGCAGCGGCAACGGTCTCTCGCCCAAGGATGCAAAAGCTCTTCTGATGGGCGGAGTTGACGTAATAACCTCGGGAAATCATATCTGGAAGAAAAGCGAGCTTCGCTGTATGCTTGACGAGGAGGAGACTCTGTTAAGACCGGCAAATTATCCCTCAGCCAACCCGGGTAAAGGTTATACGGTAACCGATGTCTGCGGTTACCGGCTGCTTACGGTAAGTCTTCTCGGCACGGTATATACCGAGCCGCTGTCCTGCCCCTTTGAGACCCTTGACAGGATCCTTGAGAGAGAGGACGGCAGATACGATATCTCTGTGGTGGATTTCCATGCCGAGGCCACCTCTGAGAAGCTGGCTCTGGCCTATGAATTCGACGGTAGAGTAAATGCTGTGGTGGGTACTCACACCCACGTGCAGACCGCTGATGAAAGAGTACTGCCGGGCGGTACTGCTTTTATTACCGATCTCGGTATGTGCGGTCCTGACGGCGGTATTTTGGGAGTACGCAAGGATGAGGTCATCCGTAAGCTGAGAACCAAGCTGCCGGTAAGATTCGCACCTGCTGACGGCGAGCTTGTCCTGTGCGGCGCCGTGATCACTCTTGACGGCAAAAACTCCCTGTCGATAGAGCGTCTGAGGGTAAATATCTGATACCTACGGCCGGTGTACGGCCGAAAAACACATTACAAACCATAAAACATAGACCATACGCAGAAATACAATACAGTCCGGCATACCGTTTTATGTACATAAAACTATAGGAGTGTGCACAATGGAACTGAAAGTATCTTCAAAGTCTAATCCCAACATGGTCGCCGGAGCACTTGCCGGTATCATTCGGGAAGGAAAAGAGGTCTGTATCCAAGCAATAGGCGCAGGTGCCGTTAATCAGGCGGTAAAGGCCATCGCCATTGCGAGTTCTTTCCTCGTCCCGGACAAGATTGGTATTTCCTGTTCTCCTTCATTCGTTGATCTTGCCATCAACGGTGAGGAAAGAACGGCAATACTTTTCAAGATATTATCATCCCCCATCACCGAATAATCGGTAATGCGGCGAAAACGAGAATATCCGAACAAAACATCCGTATCTTATACACTGATCGACAGGACAGGTGTATAAGATACGGATGTTTTACTTTATTCCTTATTCTTTTCAGCTGATGGAGATATTCTCTATGGTTCCCTCGGCCGTAGAACGGCCGTCTGAGTTGATGCCACGTAATTTGATAGTTTTTACTATTTCTCTGTGGTCTGTTACCTTTTCACCGTTGGCAGTTATGTCCTTCAGCGCCGTGTTGAATGCATCTGTCCGGATCGCCACCGTATTCTCACCGTTTTTGCCCTCTCTTACCAGATGACGGTAATTCTCAATAGATGTCCTGTCTGTCAGAGACATTATCTTTATAAGATTACGGTAACGCATATCCTCTGTTTTCTGTAGATCTCGGCTTTGGTCTTATTCATTCCTCTTCTCCTTTATCGGCAAATACAGTTTCCATATGCATTGACTGCACCTTCATTCCCATTTTTTCGTAAAACTCTATGGCAGAGCTGTTAAATGCCCAGACGTTGAGGGTGAGATTATGGCAGCCCATATCACGGGCCTTGTCACGGCAGAACTCAAAAAGTCTGCGTCCGATCCCTCCGCCCCGTACCTGCCTGTCAACGCAGAGGTCATCTATATAGAGTGTTTTACACTCCCTAAGCGCACCCTCTCCCGAGGTGCTTTTTATTATACCGAAGGCATAGCCCAAAACGTCACTGCCGTCAGCGGTTGCCACCCATATAGGTCTTGTAGTGTCCCCCAGCAGCTCGGACAGCTCTTTGTCAGAATACTTACGGCCGCCGTGATTAAAGAGATCTGGACGTCCGTCAGCGTGAAGATCGCATATTTCTCTGAGAAGCTCGCCTATGCGCGGAATGTCCCTCTCCTCTGCCGGTCTGATTATTACCTTACTGTAATTCATTTGTATCACCTTTTCATTATTTACGTGCTATATGGAAGCTGTTCCTCAAAAAATACACTGCGGTAGCCGCCGTTTATGAACCACTCAAAGGTCAGATTCAGCTTTTCTTCAAAGTTTTTCTGATAAGCCGGATAATCCGGGTAAAAATACTGCTCGTGGATCATGACCTTTATAAAATCTCTGTCCTTCATCATATCAAGGAATGACAGTATATCCTCCGCCGGGTGGTTGTTCAAAACTATATCGATACCCGCATACGCTATTCCGCCGGACATTACCGTCTCCCCTCTCCGTATGGCTTTACATTCCTCCGGAGTATTCCTATATGAAAATGATTTATCCTTCTCTGTGCCGTATAGCCCAAGCAGTCCCACAATGCCGTTATCCTTCAGTGCCTGAAGTCCGTCCCCGGTAGCAAGACAGTAATGAACCGTTGTTGTCCGTCCAAGTGCCGACGACGAAGCAAAGCGCAGTATCTGCCGATTTACATTATCACAATCACAAAACACCTCACTGTATGAGGAAAACTCGTAGGGCCTTTCGTTTTCGAGCTTTGAATGAAAGGATAGCTTCAGCCAATCCGAGTTTTCCTGCCACTCATCTCTATGTCTGTCGGTCATCTCAGACAAGGTAAATCCTGCTGTTTCGTAAAAAAGATTTAGCTGTACCTTAAGAGCGAATTTTTCATGAAGCCGTTTATACATACCCAGATACGGGTGCATAAATATGCTGTCGTATCTGCCTCTGGTAAGCTCCTCAAAGCACCTGATATTGTCATCAACGGTAAAACAAAAGCTTTTCATTTTCTCTCCCGGTACCTGTCAGAAAACCAGGTATCAATCAATACAGTATCTTTTCAAAAATCGGCTCAAGAGCCTTATAAAAACGGTAAAACCCAAGGTCATTCGGGTGAGCGCCGTCAACGGTACAGGCATCACTCTCATCCCCGGAAAAAATCGAGGCACCGTCAAGGAAATACACGTTGCCGTCACCCTCCACGATCGCCTTGCGGTAGGTATCGGTGATCACATTTCTCCTCTGACTGTCCTGGTTACCGTAGTTGTAATTAGGTCTTGAAACCATAATATACGGAATATCCGGGTGCTTCTCCCTGATCCTTCTGTAGAGTTTTTCATGAGTACCGCGGAGGTGCTCAACGTCAGGTGCGTTATGATCGTAATCGCTGACGAACGCCGACATACTGAGTCCCGCCAGATAATCTATCATACTGTCCTCGGCCATACATCCTCCGCTGAAGCCCAGATTAACATAGTCTATATCAAAGGCACGGGAAAGAAAGTTCTGATAGCAGTTACCCGGTCTTGAGCAGCAGGCACCTTGAGTAATGGAGGAGCCGTAAAAAACCACAGGCAGGTCATTTAAGTATCCCTTAACCTCGCCGAAGCTGCTTCCCTCTCTGACACCGATCCAAAGCTTTGAAACCCCGTTATAGAGAGGAAAATTCAGAACGTATTCCGTCATTTTCGACTCGACCCATACCATAGATTCGTATCCCCTCTCAGAGAAAAACGACGGAACGAATGCCTTAACAAATTTTTGCTTTCTCTTCTTTTCAGAGATGCTGTACAGATCAAAACCGCTCATACCGAGAATGGGCATATGGGACATATGTGCCTGCTCCTCCCATTCAACTCGGATAGCTATATATGAAGAATCAGTGGAAAAGACCGCACGTATTCCGGCGGTATTGGAAGCCAGCTTCTCTACTCTTTCGCTGACATTTTTGGCGACCTCAATGGGCATACGCATATAGGGATCGGTCTGTACCGCTCCGTATATCGCTATCGGTGCCTGAGATGCATCCATCCATACCACGTCATCTCTGTCAATAGCACCGGGAAGGGCAAAGTTTTTATCTATTTTTGAAACATCCATCTGTTATCTACCTCCGAGTCAGTAATATCTACAGTTAATTATACATCTCTCCGGCAGCTCAGTCAAGCAAAACAGCTCGGGCGGAGGGAAAGTTCCGCCTTTAATTTAATAAATTCTTAATGCGGAGCGTACTTTTCTTTTAATCTGTACTCGTGTATAATGATAGCAAGACAAAACAAGGAGGCGGCGAAAATGTACAACGTTCTTATCTGTGATGATGACAAGGACATAGTAAACGCACTGAAAATATACCTGTCCGGCGGAGATTATAACTTTTTTGAAGCTTATAACGGCGACGAAGCAGTCTGCACCGTACTGAAGAACGACATACATCTCGTGCTGATGGATATAATGATGCCGGTCTCTGACGGGATCTCGGCTACAGCGAAGATAAGAGAGACGCATAATATGCCGATAATTCTGCTTACGGCAAAAAGTGAAGACAGCGATAAGATACTGGGACTTAATATCGGAGCGGACGACTATATAACCAAGCCATTCAGTCCGGCAGAGGTCACCGCAAGAGTTGCATCACAGCTGCGCAGATATATGAAGCTTGGCGGTGCCCCCTTCCTTTCTCCCGAAACGTATGTGATCGGCGGACTGGAGCTTGACGATCAGTCAAAGGCAGTGATCTGCGACGGAGAAACGGTACAGCTGACACCTAAGGAATACGCCATACTTAAGCTTCTGATGTCTTCCCCCGGTAAGGTCTACTCCCCCAAGGAGATATACAGAGCAGTATGGGATGAGGAGCCTACCGGTACTGCCGAAAACATCGTTGCAGTGCACGTACGCCACCTGAGAGAAAAGACAGAGTTCGATCCCGCCTCTCCCCGATATATCAAATCGGTGTGGGGGCACGGCTACATAATGGAGGTAAAAGGTAAATGAAAAGGATATTAAGAAGTCTTCCCGTAAAGGTAATACTGTTTATTCTTTGCGTACTGTTATCCGCCGCTATGACGGTAACTGTTATCGGCTCCTGCATCTGTCTGGGACTTGAGGTATATACTCATTCCCCCGAGGAGGTCAAGACGGAGCTGTACTCCGGAGAAATTCACGATTATGCATGGAGTGCCATATTGGCCGCTGAAAACTATCTTGAAACCGGAGAGAAACACCCGACTCTGAAAGATGAAAACGGTATTTTGATATACGATTCTTTTTACACAAATCTGGAGCTGTCCGTTTTCACCGCAGACGGAGAGCTTCTCGTGACCACGCTAAGCGACCCCCTGCCGATAGATAGTCCGCTGTGGAACGGGTTCCTGAACAACTACAACTATTACTTATATACACACGACAAGAAATGTACTGTATGCTTCTACGTTGACACGGATTTCCCGGTACACGATGAGTTTTACGATATCAGCCGCGGCATAGATTTTATCTATCCGCTTCGTACTTTTCTTCCCGTTATTTCAGTTGTTTTCCTCTTACTGCTTTTGATCGTATTCATCACCCTTTTGTCAGCGGCAGGAAGGCGCAAGGAAGACGAGGAGCTCCACCCCGGAGCATTTTACAAATTTCCCTTTGACATTCTCACCGCGGCTTCGGTGCTGATAGTACTG